>NZ_JACJED010000012.1:0-122222 GCF_014163885.1 Pseudoalteromonas sp. SR43-2
TTGTCAACACTTAAATTTAAACTTTCTAAAAAGATTCAATCTAAGTTTTACTTAACACCCTGAGTTGTTCGTGCCTCGCTATGCGTTGCTGTTTCCCGTCTCAGTGGGGTCGCATTATAGGGAGATCCAAAAACAGATCAACCCTTTTTTGAAGAAAACTTGAAATAATGTGCTGTTCGCACATATTTACATCGAAATGGTTACTTTAAACACTAAAAAGGCCCTAATGGGCCTTTTTAATTAGTTTACTATGAGCATCCAGCCAAGTTTTCCTTGCTGTTTAGACTCTTGTTGCAGCTCGCTGGCCATTAACGGATGATCTTTTAACCAGTTACTTTCAAACTTAAGGTCTAACACTTCATTTTTAGCAGTTAACTTAAACTTAGGCAGTACATCATCTTGTCTGCGCATTGATAAAATGACTGCTATTCGTAGTAATCTCACTATATATTGCGCTAATAGACTATTTACGCCGAGTGAATTAAAACAACCTTTTGGAAAATCAGATCGATGTGCATCTGCTACCGCTACTATTAATTTATGCTCTGATTGTGAAAAACCAGGCATATCGGTATTTTCCAAAATATAAGCGGTATGTTTATGGTACTGCTTATACTCTATTAGTAATCCAACCTCATGAAGCTGCGCTACCGCTTTTAATAGTGGTAACCCATTTAAGCTTTCAATTGGCCAATCTTTATCAATACTCAGCGCTAACTGCATTGCCAAGCTAGAAACTCGACACGCTTGTTTTTGATCAACATGATAACGACTCATAAACCCATCAACTGTGCGTTTGCGAATGTCGTTATTATGAAACTCCGGAACCATGCTATATAAAACACCTTCACGCAGTGCTCCACCCGCCAATCCCATTTTTTCTATTTCAAGAGATTCAAATAGTGCGATTAAGATTGCAAGTCCTGATACAAATACCAGTCGACGGTCTTCACTTAATCCAGGAAGGTCTAGCGCTGCAATAGTGCTAAATGCAATTGCTTGGTCTTTTATAGTGTTGAGCTTTTCAAGTGTAAGTAAGTCGTCAAGATTTTGCGCGACCATAATTTCTTGAATTGCTTGTACTGTACCAGAAGCTCCAGATGCAATTTGCCATCCAGCTGCTTTATACTCTGGAGAAATTTCATCAATGACTGTACGAGCCGCTTTTATTGCTGCGTTAAAGTTACTCTTACTTAGTTGGCAATCTTTAAAATAGCGTTCAAGATAGGTAACACAGCCCATATTGAGGCTTTTGTAATGTAGGGCATCAAATGCTTTACCAATTACAACTTCTGTACTTGCACCACCAATATCAATAACAAGCTGTTTGCCAGTACAAGATGAAGTATGGGCAACACCTTTATAAATTGTGCGCGCTTCTAATTCTCCGCTAATAACATTAATGTTATGGCCAAGAATCTTTTCTGCATGATTTTTAAATACGTCGGCGTTAGTTGCTAACCGTAAGGTAGCTGTTGCTACTATGGTGATGTTTTTATCTGGGATATCTTGTAGACGCTCAGCAAAAAGGGCAAGGCATTCCCAGCCTCGCTGCATTGCTTCAGTGCTTAATACGTTTCCTTTATCAAGCCCTGCGGCTAATCGGACTTTGCGTTTAACACGTCCAATTGTTTGTAGACCGCCAGCAATTGATTTGGCAATAAGCATATGAAAGCTATTTGAGCCCAAATCAATAACTGCGTACACATTTTTTTGCGGTTTAAGTTGCCCCACCGTTCAAAAACCTCTAGTTACTACTACTTATACAAACGGTCGCTTACGACCGTCCTTTTTGGTAACTATTATTTGGGCGACGTCCGCTGTTATTACTACGGTTACGTGGACCTGTTGAATAGTTGCGCTTTCTTTGAATAATAGGCTGAGTTAAATCATCTAGCAATGCTGTTTTATCATAATGTGATAAAGGAATGCTGTGCTCTATATATTCTTCAATTTCATGCAGGTTGTATGCATATTGCTCACATGCAAAACTAATTGCGTGGCCTGATGCACCAGCGCGGCCAGTACGGCCAATACGGTGAACATAATCTTCACAATCGTCAGGTAAATCAAAGTTAAACACATGACTTACTTCTGGAATATGAAGACCACGCGCTGCAACATCGGTCGCAACTAAAAAGTCTAAATCACCTTTGCTAAATTGCGCTAATATAGTTTGGCGTTTTTTCTGGTTAACATCACCAGTAAGCATACCTACACGATGACCGTCTGATTTAAGCCAAGCATATACTGTTTCACAACTATGCTTGGTATTTGCAAACACGATTGCTTTCTCTGGCCATTCTTCTTCAATTAAGGTTAACAACAGCTTAATTTTATCTTCTTGCGAAGGATGAAATAGCTCTTCTTGAATACGTTTACCCGTTTTAACGTCAGGTTCAATTTGAACATGCTCTGGGTTTGTCATGTGCTCAAAAGCTAATTCTTGTACGCGGTACGATAATGTGGCAGAAAATAATAAGTTTAAACGCTTTGATGTATCTGGCATGCGATCGAACATATAGCGAATATCTTTGATAAAACCTAAATCGAACATACGATCGGCTTCGTCCAGCACGACTACCTCAATTTCATTAAGGGTGTAACAGCCTTGCTTATACAGATCAATTAGGCGACCTGTAGTACCAATTAAAATATCAACGCCTTTTTCTAGTTGTGCACGTTGTTTTTCGTAATCTTCGCCACCATATACTAAACCTAAGTTAAGATTACAGTGCGGCGCTAAAATTTTAGCATCTTTGTGTATCTGAATCGCAAGCTCCCGAGTAGGGGCCATGATCAGGGCTCTTGGATGTTTACTAGGTGCTTTGCTAGATTGTAATAACCGATGGCACGTGGCAGTTAAAAACGCCAACGTTTTGCCTGTACCCGTTTGAGCTTGGCCCGCGATATCGCGTCCATCACAAATAAAAGGTAGGCATTTTGCTTGAATAGGTGTGCAATATTCAAACCCATTCTCGGTTAAACCGGCAACCACTTCCGGTGCGATAGCAAAGTCTGAAAACTTTTTATCGGTTAAATGTGTCTTAGTCATAGCGTTTAAGCATAACGTTTAAACTTGCAATAAGAAACAAGAGTGTTTAAATACGCACTAAATATTTCGCCTAACTAAATCGGAGAGCGCAATGAGCGAGAAAATAATCCAAATTACTGACGATAGCTTTGAAGCTGACGTATTACAATCAGACAAACCAGTACTAGTAGATTTCTGGGCTGAATGGTGTGGACCTTGTAAAATGATCGCCCCTATTCTTCACGAAGTTGCTGATGAATACGACAGCCGTGTGACTGTTGCTAAATTAAATATTGACCAAAATGCTGGCACACCGCCAAAGTTTGGTATTCGTGGTATCCCTACTTTACTTCTTTTTAAAGATGGCCAAGTAGCTGCAACGAAAGTAGGTGCTCTTTCAAAAACTCAACTTATCGAGTTTTTAGAAAACAACATCTAACGGTAAGCTAGAACAATAAAAAGGGCTTTTTTGCCCTTTTTTAAATTTATTTTGTATAAAGACTGGACGCTTTGCCAGTGAACTGCTAGTTTATAAAGCCAACTAATCCTTAGTTATATTCAACAAACCTCACTCAACGATCAAAGCGATTTTGAGTATGACAACTGTAATAAAGAACCCACCAATATGCATTTACGCGAATTAAAAGACAAGTCGATTAAAGAGCTTGTAGACTTAGCTGAGTCCATGGGGCTCGAAAACGTAGCCCGCTTAAGAAAGCAAGATATCATTTTTGCCATTCTTAAATCCCATGCCAAAGGCGGAGAGAATATCTTCGGCGGCGGTGTATTAGAGATTTTACAAGATGGTTTCGGCTTCTTAAGATCATCAGAAGCCTCTTACTTAGCTGGGCCAGATGACATTTATGTTTCACCTAGCCAAATTCGCCGTTTCAGCATGCGTACTGGCGATTCAATTTCAGGCCTTATTCGTCCACCTAAAGACGGTGAACGTTACTTTGCTTTACTTAAAGTAAATGAAGTTAACTTTGATAAACCTGAAAACTCTCGAACTAAAATTCTTTTTGAAAACCTTACTCCACTACATGCAAACGAACGTTTTCGCATGGAACGTGGTAACGGCAGTAAAGAAGATATTACAGCCCGTGTACTTGATTTAGCATCTCCAATTGGTCGCGGCCAACGTGGCTTGTTAGTAGCTCCGCCAAAAGCGGGTAAAACAATGCTACTTCAAAACATTGCACAATCAATTACGCATAATCATCCTGATGTAACATTAATGGTTTTACTTATTGATGAACGTCCGGAAGAAGTAACAGAGATGCAACGCCTAGTAAAAGGTGAAGTTATTGCATCAACGTTCGATGAGCCAGCTTCTCGTCACGTACAAGTTGCCGAAATGGTTATCGAAAAAGCAAAACGTTTAGTTGAACATAAAAAAGATGTTGTTATCTTATTGGATTCAATCACTCGTTTAGCACGTGCTTATAACACCGTTATTCCTTCATCAGGTAAAGTACTTACTGGTGGTGTTGACGCTAACGCATTACATAAACCTAAGCGCTTCTTTGGTGCTGCACGTAACGTTGAGGAAGGTGGTAGCTTAACAATCATAGCTACAGCGCTTATCGACACTGGCTCTAAAATGGATGAAGTTATCTACGAAGAGTTTAAAGGTACTGGTAACATGGAACTTCACCTTAACCGTAAAATTGCGGAAAGACGTGTATTCCCTGCTATCGACTTTAATCGTTCAGGCACTCGTCGTGAAGAATTACTAACAAAACCAGATGAGCTTCAAAAGCTTTGGATTTTACGTAAAATTGTTCATGACATGTCAGAAATTGATGCAATGGAATTCTTAATCGATAAACTATCGATGAGCAAAACCAATGATGAATTTTTTGATTCGATGAGACGCCAATAAAGCGTTTTAGCTGAATAAAAAAAGCGCCTAAGGCGCTTTTTTTATGTCGGGATCAAACACAGTTTAACTTTCGTTATACTTTTTAAGTACACTCTGCAGCGTATCAACGAGCGCTTTAAAGTCATTCGCACTACTTTTTTGGGTCCTGCGTAAAAGGGCTCTATCTAAACTTTGAGCCGATTGCGCAATTTCATCTAAACCAAACATTTGCGCCGCTCCTAAAATGCGATGACTATCTTTTTGTAGCGCGGCTAAATCTTCACTTATAAAATGCTGAGTAATCGTTTCACTCTCCAAAGCAAAGCTTTGCTTAAAACTTATCACAAGATCGCTCATATCAACTTCATTTTGCTTTGTAATTGGCTGATCTTCTGCATTATGTAGGTGACTAGAAAGCGCTTTATAAAATGACTCTTTATCTATCGGTTTACCTAAGTAACCACTAAACCCTAATTCTAAATAGCCATCCACTTCATGACTCATAGCATTTGCAGTTAAAGCAAAAATAGGCCGCTCAAAACCACACTGTTTTAATAGCTGAAAAGCAGAACGCCCATCCATCACAGGCATTTGAATATCGAGTAGCACTAAATCAGGATACTCTTTTAAGCACTGCTCTACCGCTTGCTCACCGTTTTCAACGGCAATAACCTCGAGCCCCATTGAACGTAAATAGCGGCTTATTAACCTTCGATTATCAGGGTGATCTTCTGCAAGTACAACACGCCCTGCCAATTGCTTATTTACCTTTGGAGCACTTTGAGTTTCAATCAGGCTTTGCGATTTATTTACTTCTGCGCACGGTAAAAAGAACGAAAACTGACTGCCCTTTTTGTATTCGCTTTGTACACTGATATAACCGCCCATCATCGCGGCTAATTGTTGCGATAAGCTAAGGCCTAACCCTGTCCCCCCAAAGCGACGGCTAATACTGTTATCAGCTTGGCTAAAGCATTCAAAAATAAGCTTTAACTGTCTAGAGCTCATACCAATACCGGTATCTTTTACAATAATTACTAGCCCTTGTTCACTCTTATTTAAAGCAATAATGATTTGGCCAGCGTGAGTAAACTTAATAGCATTAGCACATAAATTTATAAGAATTTGTTTTACGCGTATTAAATCCAGCTTAGTGTAAAACTCATTACCCACTTGATTGTCTAAAATGAGGCGTAAATTTTTTGCTTTTGCTTGAGTGATAAACATTGCATGTACGTCATTTACAAGCTCTACAATATCAAAGCACGAAATATTTAACTCTAACCTATTAGCTTCAATTTTACTTAAATCGAGCACGTCGTTTATTAAGCTTTTTAAATGGTCGCTATGGCGCTGAATTACTCTTAATTCATCTTTAAGTGACTCAGGCTCATATAATTCATTAATTAAAGCATCTGTTTGCCCTAAAATAGCCGTTAGTGGAGTGCGGATTTCGTGGCTAATATTGGCCAAAAACTGGCTTTTAACATCGTTAGCTTCTCTTAGCTCCTGTGCTATTGCTTGTAACTCGGCAGTGCGCTGCGTAACTTGCTCTGTTAACTGCTGCTTAGCGCGTTTTTCTGCGCCACGGCGGTAAAGCGCAATACCAGTTACAACAACCAAAAGTAATAGTAAAAAAGAGAATAAAGTAAGCTGAGAACGCTGCGACATTTTTAGCTCTTGCACACGTCGATCTTGTTTAAGTTTTTCTATCTCTTGGTTTAATTGGGTTGCTTTAAATTGATGCTGAAGTACCGCTAATGCATTTATAATTGCTGTACTTCTGAGTTTTCGCAGCTCACTAATATATTCTTGTTGCAAGGCCATTGCGCTTGAATAATCGCCTTTACTGGCTTCAAGTAGTGCTTTAGTCCCTAAACCCTCCCTAATTATTCGCTCACTGCCATATTCATGGGCAAGTGAAATAGCTCTATCTAAACTTATTTTCGCCTCTTCTAAGTTGCCTTTAACAAACTGAATTTTACCAAGCGCATGTAGCGCATTAAGCTCTAAATTATGGTTACCTATTTTAAGCGCATAATACTCACCTAATTTAGCTTGCTCGTATGCTTCATCTACTTTTTTTAACACTAAATTAGTATTTGCCAAGTTAGTATATTGCGTAGATAACTTATTGTAATCATTGGCTGAAATATAATAACGCAGCGCTAGCTGGTAATAATGAAGTGCTAAGTCAAATTGATTACTCTCCATATGAGCAACACCCATATTGTTGTATACCTGCGCAATACCGCTTTTATCATCTAACCGCTGATAAACTTTAAGTACATCTTGATAAAGACTAAATGCACTATCGTAGCGTGATAAGCGTATATAAACGCCTGCTATATTAAGTAATATGTCGGTTTGATCTTGCTCACTACCGTGCGCTTCGTAAATAGCTTTTGCCTTTAAGTAAAACTCTAGGGTATCGCCTAGCTTATTCATATTAAAATAAGCCAAACCAATATTATTTAGTAAATTTGCTTGTTCAAGTAGTTGTTCATTTTTTTCAGCTAATACTAGGGTGCGGGTATATTCACTTATGGCCTTTTGAAATAAGCCTTGGTAAAAAAGTGCTACACCTTGCATTTTTATTGCACGAAAGTGCTCGTCAGGAAAGAAAGTATCTGAAGTGTTTTTTTCTAATAATTTAAAATAGTGTAAAGATTCTTTAAAATTATCAGCCGATAACGCACTATTACCTAATGCCGAATAAACAGCGACACGCTCTTTTTTAGAAACGTTTTTATTAGCAAGTAACGTATTTGCTAATTGTAATTTAGGCTCCCACTGCACTTCGTTTTTGAATTGCTCAAATAACGAATCACTATTTTGGGCATAGCTAGGAGCTATTAGTACACAGCATATAGTAAATAAGAGGCATTTAAACTTGCCCAGCATAATTTTAATCCTTCAAACCGTTACTTATATCAGTGTAATCTTTATTGAAGATACACTAACTACTAGGGCCTAAACAATGCTTAACCCACTGATTGATGAGATTTTTGAGCTGATATTAACAAGGCAGGTTTGGCAAGTTCATACTTTAGCAGCAGAACTGACAAACCGCAGCGCAATAACAACACTCGATAAAAGCCCTGAACGTGATTTATTTAAACGTAACTTTTTAATTATGAATGCATTGTACCAACTGCAGGCACAATTACGCCCTCAAAGTTTACTCATTTCAACTCTGCATATCGAGCTTTTAGAAAAAGAAGATAATAGTTTAGTAACAACGAACGAAAATTTGCGAGATTATTATTTAGATTGGCGTAATTACGATACCGGTGAAGAGAAAATTGATGAGCTTTTGAATAGTTTTTGGCATCAGTTTAAAACGACATCACCACAACAAGTATTAAATGACAATGAATTTAAAGCGTTGGCTTTAGAATGGAAGTTACCTGAAAATTTCACTCTTAAAAACGTTCAAAAGCGCTGGAGACAACTTGCATTACAGATGCACCCAGATAAACCAAATGGTTGTGAAGTTAAGTTTAAAAAAATAAAATTACAATACGAGCAGCTAAAGGTAGCTGCTCGCTAATTTGTTAATTTAGCTATTTAAATTAACGAGTAAGGCGACGAGCGCGTATTTTACGCCCTTTAATGTTGCCTTCGGTTAGTTTGCGAAGTGCTGGTTTTGATGAGTTACGTTCAACAGCAACAAATGCTACGTTATCAAGTACGTTAATTTTACCTACTTGACGACCTGCAACCCCATCCTTACCTGTCAGAGCACCAAGAATATCGCCTGCACGTACTTTTTGCTTTTTACCTGAGTCAATCATCAAAGTAACCATTTCAGGGCGGTACGGCGGTTTATCTAATAAATTAAACGGCGGCATTTGCTCTGGAGTAATATCACGCTCGTAATGATCGCCAATTTGTGCAATTTTAAACGCTTCAGCTTCACCGTAAATAGAACAAGCAATGCCCTTTTTACCAGCACGTCCAGTTCGGCCAACACGGTGAACATGTGTTTGCGTGTCATGTGCTAAATGGTAGTTAATAACCATATCCATGTCATCAATATCTAAACCTCGTGCAGCAACATCGGTTGCAACAAGTATTGAAGCACTTTTATTTGAAAAGTGAATTAGCGTACGTTCACGATCGCGTTGCTCTAAATCACCGTGCAATGCAACAGCGCTGAAGCCTTCGTCAGCTAAATCATCACACACTTGTTGAGTTTCTACTTTGGTATTACAAAATACAACACAGCTTTGTGGTGTAAATTTAAGAAGTAATAACTTAAGCGTTGGATAGCGCTGCTTATTGTTATCCATTTTGTAGAAGTACTGCTTAATTGTGCTTTTGGCTTGCTCTTCTTCTACTTTAACCATTTCTGGATTTTTAAGTACACGCTTAGCAATTGCTTCAATAGCTCTTGGGAAAGTAGCACTAAATAACAATGTTTGACGATTTTGTGGAATACGCTCAATAATTGCATCAAGTGTGTCTTGAAAACCCATATCAAGCATTTGATCAGCTTCATCAAGCACCAATGTTTCCACATCATCTAAACGTAGAGTACCTTTACGAATATGGTCATCAACACGCCCTGGCGTGCCAACAATAATATGCGCGCCATGTTCAAGTGAACCTATTTGCGGGCCAATTGAAACACCACCACATAACGTCAATATTTTAATGTTATGAATGCCGCGCGCTAATTTACGCATTTCTACCGCAACCTGCTCGGCAAGTTCGCGAGTCGGACACAAGACTAAAGATTGAATACGAAAGCGTTTTACGTTTAATTTAGCTAACACACCCAAGCTAAACGCAGCAGTTTTACCTGAACCGGTTTTTGCCTGAGCAATGATGTCTTTACCAGCAAGTACAGGCGGCAAACTTTGCGCTTGTACAGGTGTCATGTGGGCATAGCCAAGTGTTGATAAGTTATCAACGAGTCCAGCCGGTAAAGCCAAAGATGAAAAAGCAGTTGAAGTCACAGTAAGTTCCATAGCAATAAAATAACATGGGAGAAAGCCCCACTAATATGCAGCTTATAATAGCAGAATTCGTAATTTGCAACCATTAACAAACACATTATAAAACATGTTAATGAAAGGTGTTGAAAATGATAGTAGTTTGCATTAAGATCGCGATTGTTTTTACATACCTGCGCTGGAAGCAATTAATGAAACTGAATTCTATTTACATAGCACTATTAGCAAGCATTACAACAAGCACATATGCAAACACTACCGACCTTGAACGCATAGAAGTAAAGGGAAGCTACTTTAACGATTACAAAGTAGATAACGCTAATGGCGCAATGAGAACATCAGCTTCATTACTTGAAACTGCACAATCTGTCACTGTAATAACCGACACTATTATTAGCGAACAGCTTGCCACTACACTTGGCGAAGTACTCACAAATGACGCAAGCTTAACTGCAGGCTCACAACAACGGAATCGTGAAGTATTTAACTTACGCGGCTTTGAGCTGAGCTCATCGACAGGTTATTTACGCGACGGTCATCAGCATTGGTCGCACTATCAGCAACCAATCGAAATTTTGCAACAAGTTGAAGTAATTAAAGGCCCATCAAGCATTTTATATGGTCAGTCAGGCCCAGGTGGCTTGGTTAACATGGTAACTAAAAAGCCTACAGCACAAACATTATTTAATGCCAGTGCCGATGTAGATCAGCATGGGTCAACGCGCTTTATGGTTGATGCTGCAGGTGCCTTGACTGAATCGGAAGATTTACGTGCTCGCGGGATTTTAGTAAAGCAAGACGTTGACTACTGGCGTGAATACCAAAATGGTGAAAACCGTGAGCGTGACCGCTTTTTAGGTGCTTTAGTTGTAGATTACGATATTAGCGATAACGCATTAGTACGTGTGCATTACGACCGCACAGATGACGAAGCAGGTTTAGATACTGGCGCATGGATAGACGATAACGCCAATGTAATTGGTAGCGATAAAACAATCCGTGATATGTCTTGGGCGTTTACCGATATTACCGTAGAAAACCTAGGTGTAGACCTAGAAGTATTTTTAACCGATAACTGGCAAGTAAAACTTGGCTATAACGAACAAACGTTTGAGCGCCAACGCTTTGAGTCATCTCCTAGTCGAAATTCTTACGACGCGCAAACTAATACATACACCTCGAATCCATACGATCGCTTTGATGATTGGCAGTTTAAAACAGCATTTATCGATTTTATTGGTGAATTTGAAATGGCTGGCATACAACACCAATTTCTAATTGGTGCTAACTCGCTTGACTACTATTATGGTCAACTGCGTACATCTGCTGATTCATTTAGTTTTACAGCAGGACAAAATGAACCTGCCCGTCCAGATATCAGCTATAAAACAGATCTCACTAAAAGCGAAACTGAATACGACTACTATGGTCTATATGCGCAAGACTTAATTACTTTCTCTGAACAATGGCAGGTGTCTGTTGGTGCTCGCTTTGATAAGCAAACACGTGAAGGCCAAAATAACGAATCTTTCTTACCTAAATTTGGCGTACTTTATCATCCAAATGCATCGGCCACTATCTATGCCAGTTATACAGAAGGTTTTGAGCCACAAAATGAAACCATCACTAATGATAAAGATATCAACTTCGGTATGGAAATAGATGCTGTTACCTCTGAACAAAGAGAACTAGGTATAAAATGGCAACTGCTTGATGACCGTTTACTGCTTAGTGGTGCCGTTTTCGATATAAGTAAAAACGGAACGCTGGTAACTGAAGACCTTGAGGCTCCTATTGGCTCAATTACAACCGAAACAAATCAGGTTGGTGAACAACGCCACAAAGGCTTTGAAGTTGCAGCACAAGGCGCTGCAACAGATCGTTTATTTGTAATGGCCTCTGCGATGTATTTAGATGCGAACTATGAAAGAGCGAATGAGGAGCTGCAAGGTAAACGCCCTACCGATGCACCTAAATGGTCAGCATCTCTGTGGACTCGTTATGAGCTAAATGATGCGATTGCTTTTAACGCTGGTGCTTTTTATGAAGGCGAGCGCTTTGCAGATAGCGATAATACAATTACTAAAGATGCATATACACGTGTTGATGTTGGCGCCACTTATAAGTTTAACTTAAGCAATATCGATATTAACTTACGCCTTAACATCGAAAACTTATTTGATAAAAGCTATTTAGGTGGTGGCGGCACTAGTAATGTAACTGTTGGCGAGGGTACAAATCTTCGTTTAGCAGCGCAATTTAGCTTTTAAATAAATGCCTTAAATAACAGTGTTAAAATATAGCCCGCGTACATTTACGCGGGCTTTTTTATATCTAAACGTTTATACCTAACAGCATTAAACCTATTACAAAGCCTATTCATCTCATCTATTTTTTATCATGTTTGTTACATGTTCTAATAGCGCTAATTATTAAAAAGGCTTACCCAAATGAAAAAATTAATTACCGCACTTCTGCTTACTAGCAGTATGGCTGCAAACGCTAACAACGCCGAATTTACCCAAAAGCAATTACAACAAGTCAATGAAGTGCGCACCTCTGCTCTAAATAGTGATTTAAGCTATAAATTACTAGAGTCATTAACAACTGAGGTTGGCCCTCGCTTACCTGGTACTGAAAATGATAAAAAAGCAGTGGCATGGGCTAAAGCTAAATTTAATGAGCTTGGTTTTGATAAAGTATGGCTTGAAGAAGCGACTTTTCCTGAATGGCGCCGTTATAGCGAAAGCGGAAAAATACTAACACCAAGCGAGCAACCTCTACATTTAACTGCATTAGGTAACAGTATAAGCACGCCTAAAGATGGGATCACAGCACCAGTAGTCTTGTTCGAAACACTTGATGAGTTAATTGCAGCACCAGAAAATAGCCTAAAAGGTAAAATTGCGTATATTAATTACCGCATGAACCGCGATATAGACGGGAATGGTTACGGACCTGCTGTAAAAGCACGTGGCACAGGCGCTATAGAGGCGTCTAAAAAAGGCGCTGTTGCCTACATGATGCGCTCGGTAAGTACTGGTCATCATCGTTTTGCACACACTGGCGGTAGTTACTACAAAGAAGGTGTTACAAAAATACCTAATGTAACCATTGCTAACCCAGATGCCGATCAAATAGCACGACTCATTGCTTTAGATAAAGACGTTTCGGTAAATATTAATGTGCAAACCGAAAGCCTTGGTGAAGGCACTGGTTATAACGTTATTGGCCAATTTAATGGTACCGAAAACCCTGAGCAATATGTATTAATTGGCGGGCATTTAGATTCTTGGGACTTAGGGACTGGCGCATTAGATGACGGCGCAGGCGTTGCACTAACAATGGCAGCCGCTAAACATATTAGCGATGTAAAACGTCCTAAGCGCAGTATTCGTGTGGTACTTTTTGCAGCCGAAGAGCTAGGCCTTTGGGGTGCAAAAGCCTATTTTGCAAAGCATAAAAACGAGCTAAGCAATATTGTTGCAGCAGCTGAGTCTGATTTTGGCGCCGATGTTGTATATGCTTTTGAATCGAACGTAAGCGCAGAGTCACTTCCTGTAGTGCGTGCTATTGCAAAAGAACTTTCGCCGTTAAATATTGAGCATATTGGTAAAAACCAAGCGAATGGTGGCCCTGATCTAATTCCACTTAAAGCAGCAACCTCAGCACCTATTTTTGAACTTGCTCAAGATGGAACAGATTACTTTGATTACCATCATACAGCTGACGATACGCTTGATAAAGTAACACCTGCTAAGCTGCGTCAAAATACCGCTGCATACGCTGTATTTGCTCTAATGGCTGCTGATGCAAAAACAACAATTAAGCCTAAAGCTCAAAATAAGTAATAACTGACATACTTACTTACAGTTTGTGGCTTTAACTAACACGCTTCTTGTTTTACCTTTAGGTAATTAAACAAGGAGCGTGCTTTATGTTACTTTTCAACACGAGTGAATCATTTCCACATTTTGCACAAACAACACGCTGCCCTCATTGTCAAAGCGACGCCTACCATTTAGTAAATAAAAGCCGCTATTTACGGTTTAGTATTTTACCTATGCTTGCCTTAAAATTAAGTTATAAACGCGAGTGCTATCAATGCGGAAAAAGCGAACCTGTAAAAATAACGCAACTACCGTTAATAGAAAAACTAAGCCTACCTAAATACTTTATTGGTGTATTTTTATTACTTTGGATTGTTTTATTTTTTTATCAACAGCACCTTAATAGCGAGACTCAAAAGAAAAACTATTTAAATACGCCTAAAATATATGATACTTACTTAGTACACGCCGACAAATTTACACACGAGCCCTGGACCCTAACCAATTTAAAAATTGCTCAAGTTTTAAATTTTGACGAACAATTTATTACCTTTCAGATAAGCAACTACAGCTATAAACGTAATAATAGTATTACTTTGGCAATGCGTACTAGCCAGCTAATTCAAGACAATTACTTTTCCACTAAAACAATCACCCTCCCTCGTGATGAAGTAGCACGCCTTTACAACGACGAAGCTATTTACGACGTGCTGCGCCCTTATGCCAACATCCTTTATGGTGGGTTTGTGATGCATCCTCCCAAACCTAAGCCACTATATAAAGGCTTAAAGCTCGATAAAAACAATCAACAAGGCATTATTTATTTTAAAGATGGTTTGTTTGTTGAAGCATTTAATAGCTTTAAACAAGCTGCTGAAGCGGGCTCTCAATGGGGGCAATTAAATTTAGCGCAAATGTATCGTGATGGTCAGGGAATAGATCAGGATCCGCAGCAAGCTATTTATTGGTACAAAAAGGCCATTGAGCAAAAAAATACTAAAGCACAATTTGAATTGGAATCTCTTTGTAAAATAGCTAGCTGTGAATAAAGCAGCAAGTATGTTACTTGCTGCTTTATTATTTTATAACTCTAAATGTTTATCTAAAAAATTAATTACTTGTTTGTAGTAAGCAGTTCTGTGTTCTTCTTTATAAAAACCATGGCCCTCATCCTCCAATAATACGTACTTATAAGGATGGTTAG
Source organism: Pseudoalteromonas sp. SR43-2 (assembly GCF_014163885.1). Taxonomy (NCBI): domain Bacteria; kingdom Pseudomonadati; phylum Pseudomonadota; class Gammaproteobacteria; order Alteromonadales; family Pseudoalteromonadaceae; genus Pseudoalteromonas; species Pseudoalteromonas sp. SR43-2. Next base: position 14,894 of record NZ_JACJED010000012.1, read on the forward strand.
CTTTTTTCAATGCAGCAATTAATGATTCGGCTTGTTCAATAGGGGCTCGTGCATCTTCACCTGCGTGAACTATGAACACAGCTGCTTTAAGCTTATCTATATTATAGCTAGGTGAAAATGCCTTCAAAAGCGTTTCATCAGTGCCTAAAACGTTTTCAAGATAGTTTTGTCCTGTACTACGCCCTGAAATATCACCTTCTTCAAACATTAGAGGTAGGTCATAAATACCAACTGTTCCAATTGCACACTTAAACATGTCTGGTTCTAAAATGGCGCTCTGCAAAGCTGAATAAGCACCAAAGCTTGCTCCCATTATACAAATGTTGTTTTTGTTTACCGTTCCATTAGAAATTAAAAACTTAACACCATCAATAATATCAAACTGAATATCAGAACCCCACTTTTGGTAACCTGCTTCTTCGAAGTTTCGACCAAACCCACCTGAACCTCTAAAATTAACTCTTAGTACAGCCATTCCCCTACTTGCTAATAACTGTACCTCAGAATCATAACCCCAATAATCACGAGGGCCATGTGGACCGCCATGAGGCATTACAACTAGAGGTAAGTTTTTATCTTCAAGACCATTAGGAATAGTTAAATATCCATAAATAGTTAAACCATCCCGAGTTTTATATTGAATAGGTTTTGTCTTTGAAAGCTCATTTTCGTTCAGCCAGCCACGCGCTGAAAATAATATTCTTAGCTTATTTTGTACCCCATCGTATAAGTAATATTTACCAGGGTTGGTATCACTTGATGCGTAAATAACATTAATATCGCCATTAGAGGTGCTACTGACTAACTGCACTTGGTCGCCCTGTAATGCTTCTATCAAAGACTTTAAACGAACACTTTTATGAGAGTCTTTATCTATAAAAGCATAGTTTGGATAACCTAACTCACTTTCTATTGCAAATAATTCTTTTGAAGCTTCATCAACCCACACTCTTTTTGGAGATACATATTGTTCTTGATGAACTAATTCAATTTCCTTAGTATTTAAATTTAGTTTATATAACCCTTCAGCCTCTCCACCAACAGAAGCAGTCATATAAATGTTGTCACCAGACTTATCAAAAGCTTTTAGTCTAATATCGCCATAACTAACCTCTCCTAAATTTAATTTCTCCCAGTCACCGCCATCTTTTGCCTTAGTATGTATTTTTGCATCTATATAATTATCTGTAGATACTGAAACTCTAACATTACCATCATGATCAGTTAAAAATTCAGCCATACGTGATGGAGACAAAGTAACTTGCTTCCTTTTGCCCGTATATACATCTACTTCATAGACAATAGTATGCGGTTCATTACTCGAGGTCCAAGGATAGGTAACTACTAACATTTTTCTTTTGTTAGTAACTAAGGGATCTAATACAAATGAAGTTCCGTATAAAGGAGTCTGCCTTTTAAGGCGTGTACCTGTTTGCATTTCACCATGGTAACCAATTAGATATTTACCTCTAGCTCCATTAGCATTTACGCCAAATATCTCACCATGATATTCAGGGTGGTCTTGCCACCCTTTTAAATACTCTTTAGTAACAACAACTCGTTCATTATTAACCCAATGATAATCACCAACTTGAGCATTTCCTTCAAAGGCAACTGCATGAAGCATTTTAAAGTTTTCAGTATCAAAAATAACAAGCGCATTTTTACCTGCAACTTTATTTATAACCGCTAAATACTCGCCGCCTGGAGAAATAGTAGCGTGATTAAACTCTTTATTTTTACTGAAGTACTCCACGGGGATTTGGGGCTGCTTTGAGAAGCTAAAAAAGCTTACAAATAACAGAAGTACTAACAAGTTACATCTTAAAAGAAAATTCATCATAATTCCCTGTATTAACAACAAGAAGTCATAATATATAAAGTCTTATAAAATGTAACGAAAATGATAACCAAATGTGTCTGCTATTTTTTAATTAACTTTGTATAACCTACATGTATAAGCACAACAACTAAGCCAGCAATCACGCCTAGCAAACCATCAAACAATAGAGGAGCCAATACCTCTCCTGTACCGCCAGCAACAGATTGGGCATAGTTTGTTACATCGACTTGAGTATGATGCAGTAACTCAACACCATGTACTAAAATCCCGCCACCTACTAAAAACATCGCGATGGTGCCCGCAAATGCTAAAAACTGCATCAACCTAGGCGCTGCTGCGAGTAAGCCTTTCCCAAGTAATTCTTTAAATTGATTAGCTGACACTTTAGATTGGTTGAGTAAATAAAGTCCGGCATCATCCAGTTTTACAATACCTGCCACTAAGCCATAAACACCAATAGTCATTATAATTGCGATAACACAAAGCACTAAAGCTTGATTAAGCAATGTAGCACCTGCCACAGTACCTAAAGTAATCACAATAATTTCGGCAGAAAGAATAAAGTCGGTTCTTATTGCCCCTTTTATTTTTTGTTTTTCGTACTCAACTAAATCTAACTTTTCATCTTCGTCTACCGCTTCACTGTTATGAGGCAAAAACTTAGCAAATACTTTTTCAGCTCCCTCAAAACATAAAAACAAACCACCCATCATTAAAAGCGGTGTTATTAACCAAGGCAGCCATACGCTTATTAATAAAGCAGCGGGTACGAGTATCGCTTTATTTAAAAATGAGCCCTTTGCCACAGCCCAAACAACCGGTAATTCACGCTCTGCTGCTACACCTGTAACCTGCTGTGCATTGAGCGCTAAGTCATCGCCTAATACACCTGCTGTTTTTTTTGTTGCTACCTTACTCATTGTCGCAATGTCATCAAGTAAAGTGGTTATATCATCTAATAACGTTAAAAGGTTAGTGCCTGCCATAAAGCTTCCGAGCTCAAAAAATATTGCTATAAACATAACTTAAAGCGCTACTTTCACCAACGGTTAATTTTGCTTTGTTATTCTTACATTAGATTAAAATTTTGCCCTGTGTTTTAACTAACGTTTAAAGAAGATGGGAGGAAAAATGAAAGTATATTTAGCATTAATCGCTATTTTACTAAGCTTAACCGCATGTAGTGATTTAAAAACCAGTACTGCTTACCAATGCGATGATGAGAGCGTAAAACTCAATATTATTAATAATTCTGAAGCCGAACTTATCTTTAACAATAAAGTGCATGTACTTAATCACGAAAAAAGTGCATCTGGGAATAAATATATAAGTGAAGAGGTACTGTTTTGGGGTAAGGGTAATGAAGCCATGTTAATCATTGCAGGTAAAAAAAGACAATGCACCAAGGTTTAACATAAAAAAAACCAATAAATTACAATAATGCTACAATAATTAAAGACCCATTATTGTGATGAAGTTATGCGTTCAATTGCGATCAAACATAAAATAATTTTAGCCTTTACAGCCATTGGCATATTGGTGCTAACAAGTAGTGTATTTTTTTATTGGTCATTAAACAAAATTAGCGTTAACAATACCCGAACCGAAAAATTAGCGGTTCCGGTACAACAGTTCAGCAAAGATTTAAGGCTATCATTACTGTCTATTACCAAATTTAACGCCTTAGCTTACAGCCAAGCAAACCTTGATTTACTTCAACAAAATAAAAAACAGGCGCAAGTTGAGCAACTACAATTTAGCGATATGCTCAATTCGTTAAGCGCTCAGCTAAATCAACAAATAACCATGCAAAATTTACTCACCAGTACCAACGCAGGCTTCGAGCAACTGACTGAAGTAAGTGTCGCAATGTTTAGCGCTAAAGAGCGTAAGTTTGTAGCGCAAAATTCCACCATAGAATTATCAGCAACGTTTAACGAGCAACTTTACAATTTAAGTTCTAACTTACTTGATATAGAACTTTTAGAAGTGCCTGTAAAACAGCAGGCGTTACTTAATGCTATGTTTGGAACAGCGACCCGTATAGACGATTTATTGTTTAACTTAAGCAATAATATAAAAAGCATTACTCAAACTGCAAGTATCAATGATTTAAATAGTCATCAGCAAGATACTCTATTTCTACTAGATAACATCCAACCTAATTTCACCTATTTAGAGCAACAAGCGCTACCTTTTAATAATGCGTTTAATGCTAAAAATTTAACGGCTAAGTTTAATCAATTAAGAGAATTGCTTAACAACGATACAGGAATTTATGCCCAACAAAATAAAGTACTCAAAAGTGCTATTGCTGCGGCTCAAAATTTTGAACACTTTCAACAGCAATTTATAACAACAGAAGGTCAGCTTATTGAACTTAATAAATTGGCTGATGAGCGCTTTAATGCCTTACAAACTAATGCAAAGGCCGCCATAAATACAGGGATTAGTTCTGTAGTAATTATTACGATTGTTTTAATTATATTGATTATCGCTATCTCTATTTTTACAACTCGCGCAATGCTAAAACCGCTTAAAAAAGTAAACCGCGATTTAGCCCGAATCGCCTCAGGTGATTTATCAAAGCGAAGCCACCCACGTAGTAAGGATGAATTTGGTACTTTGCTAAATAACATAAATAAACTCAGTGAAGACCTGACTAACCTAATTGGTGCAATTAGTAGTGACGCCCACGAGCTAGACCGCAGCGCTATTAAAACCAGTGAAAAAGGTCAGCAAATGACGGTTGTTGCACAACAGCAGTTAGAGCGAAGCGCGCAGGCAACATCGCTTGCACAAAATATGCTAATCAACTCACAAGCGGTTTATGAACAAGCAGATAAAACATCAAGTGAAATAACAAACGCATCGCAATTTGCAAATGATGTAAACGAGATTGCTAATCAAAATAGTCTAAGTATAGAAACTTTATTGCAGCGTCTTGATAAAGCAGTAGGCAGCACAGAAGAACTCGCACAGTACACCCAGCTTATTGAAGCCATTGTTGAAACAATTAGTAGCATTGCCGAGCAGACTAACTTACTTGCACTTAATGCTGCAATTGAAGCAGCGCGAGCGGGTGAAAACGGACGCGGGTTTGCTGTAGTTGCTGATGAGGTTCGATCATTAGCTGCACGAACACAAACCTCGACTAGCGAAATAAACACCATGATCCAAACATTGCAACAACACACTAAAACAACTCAAGAACACATTACTGATGGCCAACACCAAGCCAAGCAATGTGTTAAAAACAGCACTGAACTAAATAAAGCCGTAGAGCGTATTAAAAGCACATTGTTGTCTGTTAATCAGATGAGTGAGCAAATTGCTCATGCATCACATGAGCAATTGACTAACAGTGGCGACATTCAACAAATAATGGCAAAGGTGACAGAGCAAGCAACCTTGAATGCCCAAAACGCGACAACCCTAGCAAGCGAAAGTGAAGACGTAAACCAACTTGCACACTCTTTAACGAGTGCCGTAGAGCGCTTTAAGTTTTAAGTGCAAGTAATGACTTGCCTTGCATGAAATGGGTATAATACTTTAACTCTTTTGCTTAATAGCGGCCCACAATGAAATATAAAGATCTACGTGATTTTATCGATTTGCTTGAAAAAAAAGGCGAACTTAAACGTATCACCCAAGAAATCGACCCGTATCTTGAAATGACCGAAATATCTGATCGCACATTGCGTGCAAAAGGCCCTGCGTTATTATTTGAAAACCCAAAAGGCTACGATATGCCGGTGCTTACCAACTTATTTGGTACACCAAAACGCGTAGCAATGGGCATGGGCCAAACAGATGTTAGCGAGCTTCGCGAAGTGGGCAAGCTACTCGCTTTTTTAAAAGAACCTGATCCACCAAAGGGTATTAAAGAAGCTCTAGGCGCTATACCTATTTTTAAGCAAGTGCTTAATATGCCTGCAAAAGAAGTTAAAAAAGCGCCTTGCCAACAAGTAGTTTTAGAAGGTGATGATGTAGATTTAACTAAATTACCTATTCAACATTGCTGGCCAGGTGATGCAGCACCATTAATTACTTGGGGCCTTACAGTTACCAAAGGGCCTTATAAAAAGCGCCAAAATTTAGGTATTTATCGCCAACAATTATTAGGCAAAAATAAAATAATTATGCGCTGGTTGTCACATCGTGGTGGCGCGCTTGATTTTCAAGAATGGTGTAAAGAAAACCCAGGGCAACCCTACCCTGTATCGGTAGCATTAGGTGCCGATCCTGCCACTATATTAGGTGCCGTAACGCCTGTACCTGACACTCTAAGCGAATATGCATTCGCTGGCTTATTACGTGGCAGCAGAACCGAAGTTGTAAAATCTATTTCAAATGACCTACAAGTCCCTGCCAGTGCAGAAATAGTACTTGAAGGTTACATAATGCCTGGTGAAATGGCGCCAGAAGGCCCTTATGGTGACCATACCGGTTACTATAATGAAGTCGATGACTTTCCAGTAATGACGGTTACTCACTTAACGCATCGTAAAGATCCTATTTATCACAGCACATTTACTGGCCGTCCGCCTGATGAGCCTGCTATTTTAGGTGTGGCACTTAATGAAGTGTTTGTGCCGATACTACAAAAGCAATTCCCTGAAATTGTCGACTTTTACCTTCCGCCTGAAGGGTGCTCATATCGTATGGCGATTGTAACAATGAAAAAACAATATCCAGGCCATGCTAAGCGCGTGATGATGGGTGTTTGGTCGTTCTTACGTCAGTTTATGTACACCAAATTTGTAATCGTCTGCGATGACGATGTTAACGCCCGCGATTGGGAAGATGTTATTTGGGCTATAACAACCCGAATGGATCCAGCGCGTGATACAACATTAATAGAGAACACACCTATTGATTATCTCGATTTTGCATCGCCAGTCTCAGGTCTTGGTTCAAAAATGGGAATGGATGCTACCAATAAATGGCCTGGCGAAACCACCCGCGAATGGGGCGAGCCTATTGTTATGGATAAAGACACCAAAGACCGCGTAGATGATATTTGGGAAAGCCTTAATATTGTTTAAGTGTTTATATGTAAGTACATATCAGGCTATAAAATAACCCTGCAGATATGCTAGAATCGAGCTATTCGATTGCGTATCTGCTGTTACAAGCGCTGCTAAAAGGTAAAAAATGCAAACATTAAAAGCTGAAGTTGTAGCTATCAGCCCACTTACAGAATTTGTTCATAAAGTAATTTTAAAGCCACAACAACCTGTGACCTTTGAAGCTGGCCAATACATGCAACTCGTATTAGGCGAAAAAGACAAACGTGCTTTTTCTATAGCTAGTCGCCCTTCACAGTGCGATGCAATAGAACTGCATATTGGCGCCTCAGGTGCCGATTCGTATGCAATGCAATCGTTAGAGCATTTACGAAACGCCCATACCACAGGGCAGTTAGTAGACATTGAAGCTGGCTTGGGTATTTCACAGTTGCGCCTGCAATGTGAGCGCCCTATTATTTTACTCGCCGGTGGTACTGGTTTTTCATACGCAAAATCAATGGCTGATCATTTAGCTGAAATAAAATGCGACCGTCCTGTGTTGTTTTACTGGGGCGTAAAAGAAGAATCTGCTTTATACGCACACACAGAAATGCAAGCATGGGCAGATAGCCATGAGAACTTTAAGTTTATTCCTGTAGTAGAAAATCCATCTGCTAATTGGCAAGGACACACTGGCTATGTACACAAAGCAGTAATGCAAGATATTGTGTCACTAGAACCATACGATATTTATATGGCAGGTCGTTTTGACATGATAGGTATTGTCCGTGATGACTTTATTACTCATGGTGCAATACGTGAAAACATGTACGCAGATGCATTCGCATTTATCAAATAATTGAAATTTACTTTCAGTTATAAATAAAGGCACCTAATCGGTGCCTTTATTTTTATAACAACAAATATTTAATAGTTAAAACCTATCAACTCCATCAATATAAACAATTTCCTAAATCCCTATCTATAAACCATACTTTATATAGAACATCAGCGGGAGAGACCCAAATGCTAAATACAAAAGTAAAAGATTTTATGCGACGCAAGTTGCCAAATATCACACCAGATACAGAAATGACGACAGCCATAGCAGAACTACAAAAATTTAAACTACTTGGCGCGCCAGTATTTGATAAAGATAAATGCTTAGTTGGATTTATATCAGAGCAAGAGCTGTTAAAACCACTTACTCAAAGCAGTTATTTTTGTGATGGGATGGTTAAAGTATCGCAGCTTATGCAAACAGAGGTAGTGACCGTTAGCGGCGATACCAACATTATTGAGCTTGCACAGCAGATGCAGCCTGGTAAACCAAAAAACTACCCTGTTGTAGAGGGCATTAAAGTAATCGGTATGATCAGCCGAGCAGATGTACTTAAAGCACTTTACGATAATTACATAAGCTGCCAAACACACTAAATTGCAGATACAAAAATGCCGCTTATATAAAGCGGCATTTTTAATGCTCTTACATTAACGTGCGCTAACGAGTGCTAAAAGTTCTTTTTTATCGCCATCGCTTAAAAATGCTATTTCTAACGCATTTTTTTGGGCTTTTTCCATATCAGCTTGAGATAAGCCTGCTTTAGGTGCAGCAACGGTATATTCATACTCAATTTCAATACCTTCAACCGCAGGATCATCAGTATTAATACACGCTAAAATACCATGATCTAAAAACTGTTTAAGTGGGTGCTTAGTTAAATCGTTTACTGTACTGGTTTGAATATTACTTGTTAAGCATGACTCAATACCAATACGGTTATCGCGTAAATAATCCATTAGTTTTGGATCTTCAATTGCTTTAACGCCATGCCCTATTCTGCTCGCACCCAACTCATTAATTGCTTGCCAAATACTTGGAGCGCCAAGTGCTTCTCCAGCATGAATAGTCGAAGCTAAATACGCATTTCGTACTTGTTTAAAGTGCTCTACAAACAACTCACCCGGGAAGCCAATTTCGTCACCGGCTAAATCAACAGCGACTAAATCATTTTTAAATGCGAGTAATGCATCAAGCTCTTTTTGACACGTTTTTACGCCATAAGTACGCGATAAAATACCAATCAAGTTAGCTTTTATATTTGCGCCCTTTGTTGCTGATTTAATACCATCAACAACTGCCTCTACAACGCCTTCTGGGTGTAAACCTTGGCTTTGTGCCATGTAGTAAGGGCTAAATCGAAGCTCCACATAATCAAGACCTTGTGCTTGTGCATCTTCAATGTTTTCAATTGCGATACGTCTACACGCATCGTAGTCGCCAAGCACAGTAACTCCCCAATCTAACTTTTGTAAAAAAGCCATGAGGTTTGGTTCAGGATCAATAACTTGAACATGAGGGATTAATGCTTCAACGTTATCTGCAGGTAGCTCTATATTAAACTGTCGACCAAGTTCTAATATGGTTTGCGCACGTACATTACCGTCTAAATGGCGGTGAATATCTAGCAAAGGTAATTTTCTATTGATCATAATAGCAACCCAGTTTAGTTAAATTTGCGCGCATGATACGCAGATACAGTTATTTTTCAAGTCTATATGATTTGCGGTAAGTTTTAGCGGTCATATGTCTGCTTTTTGTGCAAAAAAATGATACAGCTTATTTTCCTGATAAGTGATGCCAAAGAGTTTTAAAAAGCGTATTTGCATCAATAGGTTTGGTAATATAGCCATTCATTCCACAGGCTAGTGCCTTTTTAACGTCCTCGTCATGGGCGTTCGCCGATAGCCCTATTATGGGTAAATCAATTAACTCTAAATCACGACGAATTACTTTTGTTGCTTTGAGTCCATCCATTTTTGGCATTTGAATATCCATAAGAACAATGTCGTAGCTATTTTCGGCTAGCTTTTCTATGGCCTCAAAACCATCGTTAGCAATGTCGGCAATACAGCCTTTCGTTTTTAAAATAGCATTAGCAACATGCTGATTAAGTGGATTATCTTCTACTAAAAGTAATTTATAGCCTGTAAATGATAATGTACTTACGTCTATTTCGTTGTATTGCTGCTGAATTTGCTCTGCCTTTGGTAAAGGCGATATTAGCGGCAAACTAAATGTAAATGTAGAGCCTTTACCTTCATAACTAACTAAATCAATTGCACCACCCATTAACTCAACCAGTTTTTTGCAAATACTTAATCCTAAGCCTGTACCACCATATTGGCGTGAGGTTGAGCTATCAGCTTGTGCAAACGGTTTAAACAATTGTTTTTGTGCTTCGCTACTAATACCAATACCCGTATCGTTAATACTAAAATAAGTCATTTTTTTCGATTGCCAAATTTTCAGAGTGATTTCACCTTCCCCTGTAAATTTAACCGCATTATTGAGCAGGTTCAGCAGCACTTGTTTTAAGCGGATTGGATCGGTATTAATGACCAAATTTGATGTTTTATCAAAATCGAGACTTAACTTTATCGATTTAATATCAGCCTCAAATTGAAGTAAATTAAGCATTTCATCAGCTAAACTCGCTACATTAATAGGCTCTTGCATTAAGTCTAGCTTGCCTGCTTCCATTTTTGAAAAGTCGAGCACATCGTTTAATACCCTCAGTAAAACACCAAGTGCCCCATCTGCTTGCTCTATGTAACTTCTAGCTTGTTGCCAATCGTTTTGCTGGAGCGCTAAATAATGCAGCCCTTTTATACCGTTAATAGGGGTGCGGACTTCGTGGCTCATGTTTGCTAAAAACTGCCCCTTTATATGACTCGCTTCATCTGCCTTTTGTTTTTCTTTGCGTAGTGTATGCGTTTGCTTGGCCACTTGTTCGCGAATTTGTATGTTTGTACCAGTAACTGAAATCAAAAATGTAATCAGTAACCACACAAACAACATACCTACTATTTGTGCAAGCCAATACATTAACCAAGATGTTCTAACTATTGGTTCATATAACTCGACCTGCCACATGCGTTTGCCAATCAACAATTGATATTCTTTAAACAGCGTTTGCGAGTTATCGGTATCGGCAATATAAATTGCCTGCTTTTTCCCTGGTATCGTTGTATCAAAAAAACTGACTGAAATTGAGTTGTTGTGATCAAATAATAGTGTTTGCGATAAGCGTTTCAGACTGACAATCGCTGCCACAAAACCTTGAAAATCATCTTCGGTAGACGACTCTCCAAAAACAGGATATAAAAAGAGTACACCGTCTTCAGCTGTATTTTGGACTAAATTAATTGGCTCACTTAGTGCAAGTTCATTAAGCTCTTTCGCTTTGCTAAGCGCTGCACCTCTTACTTTACTAGAAGCTAAATCAAACCCTAAAACACCTTCATTATCTTTTAAGGGATATACATATTTTACAGGAAAGTAATTACTACGAGGACCTGCAGGTTGCCAACCTCCATCAAGTGACTTTTCTTTTATATATAAAGGTTTGCCTGTGGCTGTATTTTCATGTGTTTCAAAATCTGCGAGTTTATTTGCTGGTACATAAGGTATCCATTCAAATGCTAAAATTTCTTGGCTATAGTCCAACTGCTTTGAAGTAAATTGTTTAAACTCTTTAAAGTTCACGTCATTACTACTAGCAAAAAATGTAGCTAACAATCCTAAGTGAGCAGTAATACCATCGAGCTTCTGGCTTATAGCATTTTGCACAGTAAGTATTTTGGCTTCTTGCTTTTGAATGTCTTTTTCTTTTTTAACACTGGCAGCGCCATAAAAACTAACGCTGATTAGTATATAAATTAATAGTGAAGGTAAAATTACCAACATACGGTGGCGTACTTGCGTGTAATTAAAGGCTGCGAGCATGAGTGGAGTAAATATAAGTACACCGATACTGTCGCCAATCCACCATGCTATAAAGCTATCAAAAATAGCATTGGTCGGAATCACATTATTCAATGCTAATAAACTAGTTCCCACACCTGCAGCAATAACACAGCATATTGGTCCTGCTACTATTAAGCTCTGCACACTGTGTTTTAAAGAAGATAAATCTAGTGGAGCCTTTATAACATTTACTATAATTTGTCGGCCAATCCAAGCCTGTAAAACAGAGGCTAAAGTAATGCCTATAGCTTGTAAAAGCACAATAAAATGAAAAATATCTACGGTGCGTTCAAGATGGATTAAGTTAGTACAAAAAGCCCCAATAACAAGGCCAATAAATGACTTACGTCCCCAAATTAAAAAGCTCGCTAAAGCAATTCCTGAGGGCGGCCAGGAGGCGACCGCATAGCCATCTACAGAAAGAAGTGAGTTGCTAAAGTATCCTGTAAAGAAGTAAGCACAAGCCAAGCTAAGGGTTAATATTAGAAACTTTCTCAAAGCTTGTGCTCCTGAACTACAAAAAATGCTAAGTAGTTATAGTGTAGTCATTTATTGATATAAAACGAGCGCCTTTTCTGCCTGTGCACTATTTTTATAACTCAACACAGCTTGTTCAGAGAACTGTTTTTTATTTTCACTATTCAGTGCTTTATCAAATATTCTAGCTGCTAAGTCATAATCACCCTTAGCATTAGCAAGGCAAGCTAGCGCAAGTAATAGTGAATTATTTGAATCATCCTTCTTAAGCCGTTCTTGAATACTTATTTGCAACTTAGCTGCATCGGCTGCTGTTGCTTTACTTAATATATTGGCAAGCTCTAAGTGTTGCTCATTGTGCTTAACCATTTTAATTAAGTCACTTTCAATAACAGCCAATTGACCTGCTTGCGCCATTTGCATTAAATATGCGGTGTGGGCATGAGCTTGCAGCTTTTTAGGCAGCTGTTTATATTTTTCACTCAGCTTGTCTGCATCTAACGCACTAAAATAAGCACTAAATAACTGCGTCCACTGTGCATCAGTAAGTGCTTTTTTGCGCAGTAAACGCGGCAAAAAGTCTTCCAGCGCACTAAAGTGTTGTTGCTGTACTAATACTTCTGCATAAAGTTTTAACTCAAGTGCGGTGGCTTTTTTAGCTTCTGCGCTAATACGCATTTGTGATTCAATCGCGCTACTATCGCCACTTGCCAACCATAGCTTTGCTACTTTTAATTGATGCTCTAGGCTTATTTCAAATAAACGCTCAAGTGCTTTATCTGTTTGATTATTAGCAAGCGCTGCTTTTGCAAGTAATGCTAAGCGAATATCTTCAAACTTATCTGGTACGCTATTACCCGATAAAGCCTGTTCTACGTGCTCGTAATCATCATTAATAGCACTCCAAAGAGCCTGCTCAATAGCTGCTTGTTTGCGCTCTTGGCTACGTGCAAAAAAGCCATGCTTAGTATTATGATAAATCGATAATAAATAACGAATTAACTTATATGTTAAATATAAAACAACAGCGGTAATGACTGCCATTATACAAAACGATACTATCGTGCCTTCTATCGTCGTATTGTTAAATGAAATAAGTACATAACCTTTTTCATCTAGAACGAATGGAGTAACCGCTATTACAACAACAATAGCTACAATTAAAATAATTAGCCCTATCATTGCGCCCACTCCTTAACCTTTTGTGTACTGTTTAAGGTTACTTTTGGATTAAAGTTAAGCTGCTCTTTTTCAAGTTTAGACAACGCTTTAAGTACCGTTTTAGTTGTATCATCGTCTTGCTTAAAGTACTCACCAACTAAACGTTTTGCTTCACTTAAGGCGCTAAAGAAAATACTCGCCTGCTTACTCATAAGTGCATCTTGTGCCTGAGTTATATTAAGCTTGATTCGTTGATTTATTAAATGGCGCTCTTGATCCGTAAGTAATGGCTCAATGGAAACACCCTCGTGCTGACGAATAGTAATAAAGCTATCCACAATTTTATTCCAGCTATTACTCAAGTTTTGCTGCCAATCACTCACGTCACCACTTAAAGCATTTTCATCTATTGCAGCTGCTTCTTCTGGTAAATTAACTGCATTAAAAACTAAGTCGTCAATACTGCTTAGTACACTGTTTAGCTGTAAATAAATAGCCTCTGTTGCAACAGGTTTAAGGCTATCAAGTGTTTGTATATCTTGCATAATCGCTTGGCGAACTTCAACTGTTCCTGGGTGCTCACTAAGCAATCCATCTAAGCGCTTTAAAACAGCACTAGTGCCTTGATAATCTTTTTCAGCCCATAGTTTAAACTCAGCCATACGTTGTAAGCTGGTTACTTCTTGTGGGTTTAACGATGAGCCTTGTTGCTGCGCCTTTTGCAAAGCGGCTTTCAATTCTTGCTGATTTTGAACTGCACTTTCATTTAGGGCTGCGGCAACTTTTTCCTCACTATTAAACAGCGCTTGTTGCAAATTAGATTGCGCCGATTTAAGTGCTTGCAGCTCCTGGGTGAGTAACTTATTTTGCTCGCTTAACTCATTAACGGCTAGGTTTTGCGCCTTACCAGCATTTAATTTTTGATAAAACTCGTATCCAACACCAGAGGCCACAATTAACGAAATAAGAAGCGCAAGTACTGCAACCTTACTTATTTTTTGTTTACTTTTGTCTGCCGTATTTTTTGTAGCTGTAGGCTCTTGCTTAGTTGATTTAGCAGAGGTCGTGTTAGCTATTGTTGGTGTGGCTTTTTCTGCCGTTACTGGCTTTGACTGTTCGCTCATGTTGCTACCTTGCTGATTTATGCAGGTAAACATAGCATTATCGCTAGCCCCTGCTGCAATGTGTATATTAGCCGAACTTACCTGTTGCAGCTTTAAATAAGCGGCTATACGCTCGCTAGCAACATAAAATCGGCACTGTTGTAACCATTGTAGTTGGTGTGCAGTAAGGCTTTTAAATATAGCATCAACTGCTGCATTACTTGTTATGACTATACCGTGTACATTCTGGCTTTTCCAGTGGTCTGTCCAGTTAGAGGTGATACTCTCTGTCGGTTCACGTTTGTACACAACACAATTATTTAAAAAAGCACCGCGCTCTTTGAGCGTTTTAGCTAACTCAGGGCGGCCACCTTGGCCCTTAACTAATACTATATTACAGCCACCCACCTCGGCGAGTGATTTAAGCGCAAGTAACCCTTCTGAATCATACTGCTTTGGTACTGCTGCGCGCACACCAAATTGCTCATATATAACATCGGCTGTTTGTTGTCCAACCGCATAAAACTGCGCTTTGGTATTTATATCTGGTTTTAATTGCGAAAGTGCACTGACTGCATCTTGCGAGATAAATATTATTTTATCTGCATTTAATAGCGGACTAAGCTCAGTGCTGGAGGGTGTTAAATGCGTTATTTTTAATACCGGAAATAAAGACGCCTGATAACCCGCTTGCTCAAGTTGCTGTGCAAGGGCTGCGCCTTTTCCTTCGGGCCGAGTTATCAGAATATGTGTCATTTATGCGTCTCTATAAACTTCAGCTAATATTTTGTCTGCACCTTGAGCTAGTAATTTTTTAGCAAGCTCAATACCTAGTTTTTCTGCGTCATTTACATGGCCTGTTACTTCGTCACGTAAAATTTCGCTGCCATCAACAGCACCAACTAAACCACGTAAATGCACTTGTTCGCCATCAACCAATGCATAAGCACCAATAGGAACTTGGCAACCACCTTCTAAATAGCGATTCATCGAACGCTCTGCGTTTACGCGAATACGTGTTTGTGTATGCTCAAGTGGTGCAAGTAATGCTTTGGTTACTTCATCATCAATACGACATTCAATACCTACAGCGCCTTGACCATTTGCTGGTAATGACACTTCTGGCTCAATGTAGTCAGCAATACGCGACTCCATTTCTAAACGAATAAGCCCTGCAGCCGCTAAAATAATAGCATCATATTGGCCGTCATCTAATTTACCTAAACGCGTATTTACATTGCCGCGTAAATCACGAATATCTAAATCAGGGCGAAGTGCCTTAATTTGGCACTGGCGGCGTAGGCTCGAAGTACCAACAATAGCGCCTTGTGGTAGCTCACTTAAATTAGCAAAATTGTTTGATACAAACGCATCGCGTGGATCCTCACGCTCACAAATAGTATGCAGTGCTAGCCCTTGAGGAAACTCTACTGGCACATCTTTCATAGAATGTACGGCAATGTCAGCTCGGCCATCTAGCATGGCTTGCTCTAGTTCTTTAACAAATAAGCCTTTACCGCCAATTTTAGCCAATGGCGTATCTAAAATTATATCCCCTTGCGTCGACATTGGGACTAATTCTACGCGCACATCTGCATGAAAACGCTCAAGCTCTGCTTTTACAAATTCGGCCTGCCAAAGTGCTAGAGCGCTTTTGCGCGTTGCGATGCGTACTAATTTTGTTTTTTCTGTCATAGGGGTATCCAATTAATTACTGCGTTTAGCCAGTTTTAGTCAGCTAAAATTCTAAATTCTTTTTGGGCAATTAAATTACCTTGCTCATCAACTACATCAACACGCCAATGACCTGTTTGTGTGTTCATTATATTTTTTGTTGAGTACGTTCTGTAACGAGGCGAAGTAACATTAAGTGTAATTTCAGCCATCGTTTCACCTTCAAACGACCAAACATGCTTAACTTGCTGGCCTTGAAGGTTTTTAATCTCGCTAAAAAACGATAACCCTTCCTCAAACTGGCTTAACCTAATATCAGCAGCAAACACATTAGTAGGCTCACGCTTACTTACTTTACGAGTAAGTACCGCGCGACTAATTTTACCCGTGTCTATTTGCGCCCCCAATGCCACACTTGCCACATGTGCTGTAGAGGAAAAACCTTCAGTGCCACTCAATGCGCCATCATCACTTTCTAACTCTAAAAGTAAGTCACTTTGACTTGCAGGCTCAGTTACGTTTTGGGCTTCTGCGGTTTCTTCTTGCACATCATTATCAAGGTTTGAGTTTAACTCTGTATTAATACTTTCGCTTTGATCAGTAACAATATCGTTGTTAGCCAACAAAGCCGGGGGATTATTTACAAGGTCTACTTCGGCAGGTGTATTACTAGAGATGCTTTGTTGAGTCTCATTTTGCTCAGCTAACAAAGGTTCAACAATCGCTTGAGTTACCTCTGCAGACTCAGCTGGGATATTGTTTACTGATGATTGAGGCTCAACATCCATTACCTCATCGCTTGTTTGGTTTTCAGCGTCACTGCTAAAATTTAAGAGTTGTTCCTGCTCATTTGGGTGCTCGCCTTGCTCTGCATTAACTGAGGTGGTTAAGCCATAAACAACTGCTGCAGAGGTCATTAATACCAACATAGCAATACTCACAATACGACGCCAATTCCACTCGTAGCTTACCGTTGGTACGCTCTGTTGTAATTCGCGTTTAACATTTGCTTTTATAACTATTTTTTGACTCATATTGACCTCAGCGGTTCCAAAATTAGCTTAAACGAGCAATTAACCATTGGCGAATAGCTTGCAATTCTTCTGCGCAAACTTGATGAGCCATTGGATATTCTTGCCAGCTTACATCCATGTTATGTGCTGTTAATACTTCAAACGCATTTCTACCCGCACTGTGCGGTACAACGTTATCTTGGCTACCATGAGCCATAAATACGTTTAAATCAGTATGTTTTGCTTCATCAGCAAATTTGTGTGGCACACACATATAAGTAGAAAGCGCCATAACACCCCCAAGCTTTTGCTCAAAGCGCGGCGCTAAATGCAAAGACACAACACCACCTTGAGAAAAACCAGCTAAAATTATTTTATTAGCAGGAATGCCATTAGCAATTTCTTTATTGATTAACTCTTCTACCTTTGCAGCAGACTCTCTTACGCCTTGTTCATCGGCACGCTTATCTAATTCTATAGACTTAATATCGTACCAAGAGCGCATTTCCATGCCACCATTTATGGTGACCGGTTGCACTGGCGCATGCGGAAAAATAAACCGTATACCAAGCTCGCTTGGTAAATTTAGCTGCGGGGCTACTGGCGCAAAACCATCCCCAGAGTCACCTAAACCATGTAACCAAATAACCGTTGCTTTATGTTCACTTTGGGCTGCATATTCTACAAATTCTAAACTCATAGTGATGATTGCCACTTAACTTCTTGGCCTGCTTGGCGAGTTGAGGCTTCATTTATAAACGCCCAAAATTCAGCGCCAGAGCGGTTATCAATCCATAACCCATCACGCATTTCAAAATGATGTCCGTTAAACTTAGTCGCAACCCATACTTGATGAAGAGGTGCTTGCTTATTGATCACTATTTTACTTTTATCAGGAAAAATAATTTCTAAAATACCTTGTGCCGATTCATAATCTAAATCAGCTTCGCAATCATCAACCTGCTCTTCAATAGTGAACATAAGAGCTTCGGCTAATTGGTGATATTCGTGTTCAGTCATTGTTATTTCCTTTGCAGGCGAGCCGCCTAATATTGGGTACGTTTTAGCTTTAAATTAGCTTTAAAAATGTGCAACTAGTGTAACAGGAATAAAATCATCCGCGAATAGCTGCATTTTTTAGATATTCTGTTACTCTGCGATTATAAAGCCAGCAACCGTATTAATCTAATGAAAGCGACACATACCTTACAATTAAAAAGACTATTAATAAGCACTGTACTGTTAAGCGCCTTAGCTGGCTGCGGACAAAGCGGTCCGTTATATTTACCAGAGCAACAAACAGAGCAAAACCAACCTCAAAATACAGCTAAACTAGCCACTACCGCTGAGCAAGCTAAAGCATCGCAAAGTCAGGAGCAATAAATGGATTATTTTAACTACAAAAACAACCAATTATTTGCCGAAGACGTCAGCGTAGCAAGCATAGCGCAGCAATACGGCACGCCGTGTTATGTATACTCGCGTGCTACATTTGAGCGCCATTACTTAGCATTTGCTAACGCCACTAAAAATCATAAAAGCTTGGTATGTTACGCTGTAAAAGCAAACTCAAATATTGCCGTACTTAATATATTAGCGCGCTTAGGATCGGGTTTCGATATTGTATCTAAAGGTGAACTAGCGCGTGTAATTAAAGCGGGAGGCGATGCTTCTAAAGTGGTTTTTTCAGGCGTGGCTAAAACGTCTGACGAAATAGCTTACGCATTAAAACTGGGCATTAAATGTTTTAATGTAGAGTCGGCGTCTGAGCTTGAGCGTATTTCTGAAGTGGCTTGCGAGCTTAACCTAGAAGCGCCTATTTCTATTCGCGTAAACCCAGACATAGATGCAAAGACACATCCGTATATTTCTACCGGTTTAAAAGAAAATAAATTTGGTATTGATATTCAAACAGCAGTGAGTGTTTATCAACAAGCAGCGGCTTTACCTGGTTTAAAAGTAATTGGTGTCGATTGCCATATTGGCTCTCAATTAACGCAAGTTAGACCTTTTTTAGAAGCCCTTGATAAATTAATGGCGCTTATTGATGAGCTAAAAACTAACGGTATTGAGCTAACTCATTTAGATATTGGCGGCGGTTTAGGTGTGCCATACGACAACGAGCAACCACCACACCCAAGTGAATATGCAGCGCAAGTTACCGAACGCTTAGCTAACTACAAACATCTTGAACTTATTTTTGAACCAGGGCGCGCTATTGCAGCTAACGCAGGTATTTTGGTTACTCAAGTTGAATTTATCAAACAAAACCAAGACAAGTTTTTTGCAATTGTAGATGCAGGTATGAACGACATGCTTCGCCCTGCGCTTTATCAAGCGTGGCAAAAAATTATTCCGGTATCCGTTCGCGACGACGAAACACCTACTCACAACTTTGATATTGTGGGTCCGGTGTGCGAAACCGGCGACTTTTTAGGAAAAGACCGCGAACTAGCGCTTAAACAAGGCGATTTACTTGCACAACGAAGTGCGGGTGCATATGGCTTTACAATGAGCTCAAACTACAACTCGCGCCCGCGTGTTGCAGAAATAATGGTAGATGGTCAGCAGCATCACCTTATTCGCGAACGCGAAACTATTGAAAGCCTTTATCAAGGTGAGAAAGTTTTACCATAAACGTTTTTGTCTACTAGCTGCTCTGTGGCATGATTAGCACAGAGCAAAACCGAATTAGAGCGCTATGTTAGTTAATTTTTCCAAAATGCACGGCTTAGGTAACGACTTTGTTGTGATTGATAACATTACACAAAATGTTTTTTTGTCGCGAGACCAAATCAAAAAACTGGCAGATCGCCACTTTGGCATTGGCTTTGACCAATTGCTGATGGTTGAAGCGCCGTACTCTCCTGATCTCGACTTTCATTATCGAATTTTTAATGCCGATGGTACCGAAGTAGAACAATGCGGTAACGGCGCACGCTGTTTTGCCCGCTTTGTACGCATGAAAGGCCTTACTAACAAGCACAAAATTAGTGTATCGACTAAGTCGGGCAACTTAACGCTCTACATAGAAAAAGACGGTCAAGTAACTGTTAACATGGGCCATCCTAATTTTGAGCCAAGTAAAATTCCGTTAAAAGCCAGCAAACGCGAGCTTACTTATATTATTAGAACGCAAGAACACACTGTATTTAGTGGCGCGGTATCTATGGGTAACCCACATTGCGTGCTAGAAGTTGACGACGTAACCACCGCGCAAGTTGATGTATTGGGTCCATTACTCGAAAACCACGAACGCTTTCCGCAAAAAGCGAACATTGGCTTTATGCAGGTTGTATCGCAAGAACACATTAAGCTAAGAGTGTGGGAGCGCGGCGTTAACGAAACCCTAGCCTGTGGCACAGGTGCGTGTGCAGCAATGGTGATTGGTCATATGCAAAATAAATTATCAACAACCGTTCAAGTAGATTTGCCGGGCGGTACTTTGCAAGTGCGCTGGAGTGGTGAAGGTCACCCGGTACGTATGACTGGTCCCGCAGAGCATGTTTTCGACGGACAAGTAGCGCTATGAGCGAGCTAAGTACAGAGCAGGTTATTAATTACTTACAGCAACATCCTGACTTTTTAGTTCATCACCCTGAGCTACTCGCACAACTTGAGCTGCAACAGCAAGCTCAAGGTGCAACGTCACTAGTACATATTCAGCAACGTCAATTACGCGAGCACAACACGCTTTTAAAAAGCCAAATAGATGCTATGAGCAAGCATGCAACGCAAAACGAACTCGTATATCGTTTGTTTAGCCAGTGTCATCGCCAGCTTTGGAATCATGACGATTTTGACGCTCTTGCAAATAATCTACGCAATATAATCTGCTCAAGTGAAGATGTTAACGACTGCAAATTAGTAAAATACAATCCCGAGTACGACGAGCTTATTGCGCATCGCCTTACCCATTCTGGGCATTATTTAGGGCGAATTAATAAACAAGAGCGCGAACAATTATTTAGTGAAGATACACAATCCGTCGCTATTTATTTAATTGGCGACACCAAGCACCCTATCGCTATTTTGGCGTTTGGTAGCAATAACGTAAACCATTTTGAGCCCGCGCAAGATAACCTGTTTGTGCTCGACTTTATAAACGCATTACACCTGCGGTTACAAAAACTAGCATGAGTGACGATACGCCTAATATTACCGCGCTAAGCGACCACTGGCGTACACCCATAATGCTATTTAGCGATTATTTAAAGTTTGAAAAACAATATTCAGCGCACACAGTTAATCAATACGTAAGCCAACTTGGCTTTGCAGCCCTATATTTTAGCAAACTATGTGATGACTGGTTTGGCGTACAAGGCGAACATATTCGCCGCTACAGCATGGCACTGCGATCAAAGCAATTAAGTGGCCGTACAATTAGCTTAAAGCTCAGTTGTATTCGCAGCTTATATAAGTTTTTAAAAGCAAAAAATATTGCCGAGCAATCGCATTACCATAATCCGGCTATAGGTATAAAAGGCCCTAAGTTTGCAAAGCCCCTACCTAAGAATCTCGATGTAGATCAAATGGCACGCTTGCTCGAAATACCCGACGACGAACCTCTCGCAATTAGAGATAAAGCAATGATGGAGTTAATGTATTCATCTGGGCTGCGTATAAGCGAGTTAGTTGGCGCTAACATGCAAGATATTAGCGCTGCCAATGGTGAAATTTTAGTGCGTGGTAAAGGTAATAAAGAGCGATTAATTCCGGTGGGCAAAAAAGCGTTAGACGCATTAAAAAAATGGCTCACAATACGCCCTCAGTTTGCAAAGCCCGATGAAATAGCAGTATTTTTAAGTAGCCAAAAAAACCGTATTTCGATTCGCCAAGTGCGCCTACGCATGCAAGAGTGGGGAATAAAACAAGGCATTAGCTCGCAGGTTCATCCGCATAAGCTACGCCACTCGTTTGCGTCACATATTTTAGAATCATCTGGTGATTTACGCGCAGTGCAAGAGTTACTAGGGCACAGCAGTTTGTCGGCTACACAAGTGTATACACATTTAGATTTTCAACATTTAGCCAAGGTGTACGACAACACTCACCCTCGTGCAAAAAAACGAACTGATTAGGTAAATAAAAATGATCCGATTTAATCGTGCTATTAAGCCATTTTCTGTCATGAGCTTTGATTTAGACGACACTCTTTACAACAATCACCCCATTATAAAAGCAGCGGTTAAAGCGCAGCAAGATTATTTAAACGCGCTCCCGAGCTACTTAGCCCAAGGCCCAAAATACTGGCAACAATGCCGCAATGAGGCCGTATTAAAGTTACCTGAACTTGCTGATAACGTCACTAAATGGCGCCAACATACACTGCGCTTAGCCCTCTCTAAACTAGATTTGAACGAGCAAGAGGTAGAGCATCATGCCGATGCTGCCTACAACGCCTTTGCCAATGCGCGCAGTAAAATAGTGGTAACCGACGACGTACTAAAGCTGCTAGATAACTTAGCCCAGCACTTTACGCTGGTTGCTATAACTAATGGTAATGTTGAAATTGAACGCTTTAACTTACACGATAAATTTGAGCTTGTATTACAAGCCGGTATGCACGGTAAAGCAAAACCTCACAGCACCTTATTTGATAAAGCCGCCGAGCACTTAAACGTTGCTAAAAGTGAAATTTTACACATTGGCGATAGCCTAGATACCGACGTACAAGGCGCAAATAATGCCGGTTGCCAATCGGTATGGTTAAACGATCAAGGCGCCAATTATGCTTATAAAGGGCTGGCTGATATTGAAATAGCCAATATTCATGCCTTAACGCACTTTATTAAATAATACCAATTGCATTAAATAAGAGGTCACAATGAGCCACTATACCAAGCTAATTACCTTGCTATTAATTGGCTCACTTAGCCTTAACGCTTATTTATTGTGGCCGCAGCCCGCGCCAACCAAAGTACAAAAAACGCAAGGTGCTGAAAAAAGCATATCGTCTAAACAACAAAATACGCTATTAAATACGGCAAAGCAGCAGTTTAAAAAACACCAATTTGAAGCCGCACTTAGTAGCTATCAACAACTCAAAAACAGCAATCCAGAAATCGCAAAAAACCTTTATTCATCGTGGCTGATACAGCTTAAAACATGGCTAAATAGCAATTTATTACTCAGCGAATCATTTCTCAATGCGCTATTAAATAACAGCCCTTATAACGTAGAGTTACTTAATTTACAGGTTGAGTATTTAATAAATAGCGAGCAAACACAAAATGCCATTATTGCTTTATTTGAGCTTAATTCATTACAACCTGCTGATAAGCAAAGTAATGTAAATACACGTTTAAATACGCTCACTCAAAACGAATTACACACATTAACTGAGCAACAAAATTGGCAAGCTATTATTGAGCAAACACAAATTTGGCTTGATTATAAAAGCGATAACGCGCAGTTTTTATATCCGCTTGCGTATGCCTACTATCAGCAAGGCGATTTAATTAGCGCACAAGCAACCCTTGATCGAATGCCAAACCAGCACAATCTAAAAAGCCAAGTGCAAACACTGCAAGCGATGATCAATAAAGCACAATCGCAAGACGACTTCGTTGCTTTAACGCCGTATGGCGCGCATTACTTAATAAACACCGAAATAAATAATAACCTATCAACCGAACTAATGATTGATACAGGCGCAAGCGTAACCTCACTCCCTACAAGTATAATTGAGCAAATTTCGCCACAACCTTTGTATTTAGGCGATGTAACGGTCAACACAGCTAATGGTCAAATTGTTGTAAAGCGTTATCAAATTGAATCGTTTAAAGTGGGCTCGCAAATTATTTATGGTTTTGAAGTGTTGAGCATTGAAAACACCCGTGGGCAAGGTTTGCTAGGAATGAACTTTTTATCGCGATTTAAATTCAATATAAATCAGCAAACAGATGAGCTAGAGTTGAGCGCTAAATAATTAAAAATCCAAAGGTAACACATGACACTAAATAACTATTTAAAAGCACTTGCTGAAAACCCAAAAAGCATTCAATTTACCGATACAATGGCCGTGATAGAAGCAAATTACGACTTTACTGCATGTGGCTTTAATAACCATGGATTACTTAGCGCTGCGAGTGAGAACAACGGCTCATGTAAAATTTTTGCGTTTGCTAAATTAAACGATTTAAGCAAACAAAATACGTTGGATTGTTTTGGTAAGTTTTACCGAGAAGACGTGCTGCAAAACCCTAAAGGGGATGATCACATGAACATTCGCACGTTTATGTTAGCACCAGAGGCAACACCTTTTTTAGGTATTACCTTTGAAGGCAAGCCACTAAAAGAAAAATAGCCAACAAAAATTAAAGTGGCTTTTCCATAAAGTAACGCGTACCTGAGCGTGGGTAATTATTAAGTTGATACTTAACACTATAACCGCGCTTTTCATAAAAGGGTTTTGCTTGAAAATCAAGTGTATCAAGCTGAGAAGTTGTAGCACCTAGCTCAATAGCAGCTTGCTCAAGTGCCGTTAGCAATTTATCTGCAAGCCCTTTACCTCGTGCAATATCGCTACACCAAAGCCAACTAATCATCAGCCAGTTTCCAAACACACACCCACTAATACCGGCAACAAGCTCGCCCTGCTCATCAGTAAATTTATAGCCTAATGGCACTCTTTGCACATCAAAATGCTGGGCGTTAAATTCAACCATTTGTGCGCGAAGCGCTGAGTTTAACGCATCGGTATTATCTACTTTTAATTGATACATTTATCGCCCTTAAAAAGCAGATACTAGCAAATTAGCTCAATCAATAAAGATTATTTTTACCATAAGGTACTTCAAGCATATTGCTGCTGGTTTTATCCGGCTGGCCGCACATTTCGTCGTAAGCGCTTGTTTGCCTTAACATCATCTGTGCGTACGCTATTTTTTCAAAACGCTTTTGAACATGCAGTGGGCTGAGCGCTCTTAAAAACTCACCGCTGTCTTCTGTTACATAGTATTCAACGTTATTAATCATTACCGATACTTGATAAAGCGCCATATCTAACGAGTGAACAATAACTTTTTGTAGCGGCTCGTGCTTTTTTAACTGTGAAAATTTAATACCCATCTTGGCTACCTTTTTATATTTAACCTGAGTTCTGGTTATTTAACATTATCGATACGCAGCTTTGCTATAATCACGATCAAATTTTTATTAGCCGCTGGCGTCACACGTTATGAGCACAAAAATCCGACTCGCTAAATATATTGCCCATGCAGGTATTTGCTCTCGTAAACAGGCATCGCGCTTAATTGATGAAGGTGTGGTGACTGTAAATAATCGCCCAGCAAATCATATAGATCACGTTGATGAGCAAGACACAATAATAGTGAACGAAAAAGAAATTAAAGGTGCTGCCGATTTAGTTTATTTTGCGTACCACAAACCAGTAGGTATTGACTGTAAATTAAATATTGATGACCCTGCCAGCCTTATTCACCATTTGCCCACACTCACCCGTGTTTACCCTATTGGTCGATTAGATAAAGACTCTCGTGGTTTGCTTATTTTAACCAACGATGGGGATTTTTGTAATCAACTAATACATCCTGACTTCCACCAGCCTAAACATTATTTAGTCACCGTAAATAAGTCTTTAGACGATGCTTTTTGTAAAAAAATGGCAGCAGGCGTACCCGTTGATAAACACATAACCCTGCCTTGTGAGGTAAATAAAATAGCCAGTAATCAGTTTAGTATTGTTTTAAAACAAGGGCTAAACAGACAAATACGTAAAATGGCGCATTACTGCGGATACAAAGTAATTGATTTATTTAGAGTGCAATTTAGTGACCTCACCCTTTCAAAGCTAAACCTACCTGAAAACCAATATATACAAATTAATAAAACCGATATTTCAAAAATCTAATACCAAATCACTTAACTACATCTCAAAAAGTTAAAAAATAAACTTGCAAAAATAGATTACAGATGTAGTCTTAAATTAAAGATTACACTTGTAGGCGATAAAATGATTGAATTATCAAAAGCAGAGTTTGACGTGCTCGACGCACTTTGGATTAACTACCCCGCCACCGCGAGCCAAATAATTGAGCGCTTAAGTGACGATAAGCAATGGCACGAAAAAACCATTAAAACCCTGCTAGGTCGACTAGTAAAAAAAGGCGCACTTACATTTGAAAAAGAAGGTCGCCAATATATTTATACTCCCTGTATGGAGCGCGCCGACTACACCCTAAAAGAAAGCCAAAACTTTATTGAGCGATTTTTTAGTGGGCGTATTGCGCCACTTGTAAGTGGTTTTGCTAAATCGGAGCAGCTTTCTCAGCAAGATATAAACGAGCTTAAAAAAGTTATAGATGACTGGGAAAAAAACCAAAAATAAGGGATTAACATGGTTATTCAAACTGGTTTTAATTGGTTAATTGAGCAGCAATTACTATTAAGTATTTTGTTTTGTGGATTTATTTTACTTGAGCGATTTGCTTTAAAAGCCCTTGGCTCGCGGTTTGTATATAAATTAGCATGGCTATTACCTGCGGCATTAGTGATTGCTAATTTACCAAATGCGATTAAACCACTGCAAAATAGCAATATTAACCATTACTTAATCACCCCTAACCAGCCTTTTACAAACGAGGTAGGTATTAGCTGGGCGCTCATGTATGTACTTATTACCGCAGGGTTATTAATAGCTAGCTTTATTACGCATACCCGCTTTGTTAAAAGCCTGCAGTTAACTGAGTTAACCCAATTTGAAAGCACTCTTACCGCTGATGTTAAAACTTATACCAGCCAACATGTAGCCACGCCAATGGTGGTCGGTATTTTAAACAGCAAGCTGGTGTTACCGAGTAACTACAATACCCAGTTTGATAAAGCCACATTAGCGCTTATTTTAGAGCACGAAAACGTACACATAAAACGCAAAGACAACCTAACAAACGCACTTATGTTACTACCTACTATTTTACTTTGGTTTAACCCACTAGCTTGGTTTTGTTACGCAAGCATGCGCCGACTACAAGAGCTAACTTGTGATGAACGGGTACTTGCCAATAAAACCACACAACAACATATTTTATATAGCAAAGCCTTAATAAACTGCGCGGCAAATGCGCCCACAGGACTTATGGCTTATTCACACTACGGAGATAAAAAAACCATGTTACAACGACTTACTAATATAAAACACAGCGGGGAGCGTTCAAAGTTTGCTAAAGGTGGCTTATTACTTGTAGCCGCAAGCATGCTAAGCGGCTTAGCGATTGCAAAGCAACCAGAGGCAATGACTAAAGAGGATCACATTTCACCAACAATACGCATTGAACCTGCTTACCCAATACAAGCAGCCCAACAAGGGATCAGCGGCTCTGTTGTATTAAAATACGATATTGCAGCAAACGGTAAAACAAAAAACATTAGTGTTATTCAATCTAAACCTAAAGATGTTTTTGATAAATCAGCGAAAGAGGCGCTAGCAAAATGGAAATATAAAGCATCAGATTCAGGTTTTGAAGATGTACTTGTGCAACTAGATTTTGCGATTAATAGTGAAGTAGCGCCTACCGATTTAATTGAGCGAATTAAAGTATCGCATTAACACCTCGAGTTGTTCAAGACTACAAAGCAAGCGCCCTTTTAGGCTGCTTGCTTTGTGGTTTTACGCCATAAAGTTATAAGCTCACCACAATCATGGATATGGCTGTACCCAAACCAATAAACCACACTAATGAGCGAATTATATCTAGGTTCATATAGTAAAAAACGCAATACAAAATACGCGACACAATATGCGTAACCGCTAGCGTTTCGGTCACTGCACCTACAGAGTTAGTGCCCAGTACAACTGCAATAGCGACAGCAAAAACAGCAAGCGATTCAAAACAGTTTTGATGAGCAGCGAGCGCCCGTGCACCAAAGCCGGTTAATTTTGTTTGTTGCGCCCTTGGGTGTTTATTGTCGTATCGACCTAATTTGGCCATTGCTATAGCAACCGGCACTTTTGCAAAGTAAGGCATTAATACCGCAAGTAATGCACATACAACTAATGTTGTCATAATTTATCCTTTTGATGTTTCGGATAATTTAGCATAAGCGTAATAAAAAAGCCGCCAGATACGTTTTATGACAAACTCTGGCGGCTAACAATAACATCAGACCTACTATAGCTAAATTTATCCTCAAACCCATGCGACATAATGTCGCAGATGATGAATATTCAACATCATAGTTAATGCATCGCTTTACTTCACAAAGCTTGTTAACTTTACTGCCTTACATTTTAACGATGACGACCATGACCTGGATATTTTTCACTTTTTTAGCCGCCTTCATGCAAGCATGGCGTAATGCCCTGCAAAGTAAATTAAGTAACGATGTGAGTGTGGCTGGCGTAACACTCTCTCGCTTTATTATTGCAGGCCCTATTGCTGGCGTGTATTTATATGGTTTGTATCAATATCAAGATACCGCCATGCCTACGTTTAATAATGCCTTTTGGGGATTTATTGTAGGCGCAAGTGTGATGCAAATACTTGCCACTGGTTTAATGGTTAAGCTATTTAAAATGAATAATTACGCTGTAGGTGCTGGTCTTGCCAAAAGCGAGGCATTAGTAGCTGCTATTTTAGGTGTATTATTTTTTGGCTCGGCACTTTCTTTGCTCGGTTGGCTTGGTGTGTTTTTTGGCGCTATTGCCGTATTGCTACTCAGCGGCATAACAAGCGTTAAACACTTTAATGCTAAAACAGCATTACTAGGACTGGCTTGTGGTACTTGCTTTGCACTTACATCGCTATGGGTACGAGAAGCGAGTTTAAACTCAGGATTACTATTTCCTCACTCAGCAGCTTGGGTTTTACTGTTTGTAATTAGCTTACAAACACTAATACTACTGGGCTATTTATTATTAAAAGAGCCGCAAACACTTAGTAAACTATGGCAATACAAAGGTACTACAGCCGCAATTAGTGTTTTTAGTTGTGTCGGCTCTATTGGCTGGTTTAGTGCAATGAGCTTACAGCACGTTGCTTACGTTAAAACACTTGGACAGGTTGAAGTGTTTTTTACCATGCTAATTGCCGTACTTTGGTTAAAGCAGCCACTTAAGAAACAAGATACAGCAGGCTTAATACTCATAGCCATTGCCGCTGTTTTGGTTATGTTGCCGAATTAAGGGCATAAAAAAGCGCAGGCTTTTATACCTGCGCTGTTATAATTTTTTATCGCTTTAAGAACTGGTTCTAAGAGCTGATTTTTAGTGTTATCACACCACTAATAATCATTAATACTCCCGCAATACGACCAAATGTAGCGGCATCGTTATAAAACAATATACCCACTAAAAACGTACCGGCGGCGCCAATACCTGTCCATACGGCGTATGAGGTGCCCATTGATATTTGCCTTTGTGCAAGCCACAACATAAAACCACTAGCGACTAAAAATACCACCGCTATTGCTATGCCTTGCCAGCGTGTATCAGCGTTTTGCGAAATTTTTAAGCCAATCGGCCAGCCAATTTCAAGTAACCCAGCAATAATTAAGTACACCCACGCCATTAAACGTCTCTCTTTTTAACAATCACTTCGTATAAATCTTCGCGGCGATCTTTTAAGTTACGCACTGTGCCTTCGCTGTGAAGTATTTTAAGCTTATCCATATCAAGGTCACTAAATAGCAGCATTTCGGTGTTTGGTGTGGCTTCGTTAAGTGTTGCATCGTGCGGGAACGAAAAGTCCGATGGCGTTAATACCGCCGATTGTGAGTACTGCACATCAAGACTTTCTACCTCTGGTAAATTACCCACCGAACCTGCAATTACCACATAACATTCGTTTTCTATTGCACGCGCTTGTGCACAGTGGCGCACACGTAAATAACTGTTTTTAGTATCAGTCCAAAATGGCACAAACAGAATATCTAACCCTTGTTTGGCCAATATGCGTGAAAGCTCAGGAAACTCTACATCGTAACAAATTTGAATACCTACACGACCAGCATCGGTATCAAACACGGCAATTTTGTCGCCGCCTTGAATAACCCAATCGTTTTGCTCATGCGGGGTAATATGTATTTTACGTTGCTCGTCTATTTTACCGCTACGATGGCACAGGTAACTTACGTTATAAATTTTATCATCTTCGGCAAGTGGCATAGAGCCGGTAATAATATTGGCGTTGTATTCTATTGCCATACGCGACATGGCGTTTTTAAATGTTTCGGTGTATTCCGCTAAATAGCGAATCGCTTCTGTTTGATTACTTTGATTCCCTAGCCCCATTAGTGGCGCATTAAAAAACTCAGGGAATAATATAAAGTCACTTTTGTAGTCAGATACGGTATCTACAAAGTATTCAACCTGCTTTAGCATTTCTTCAACTGATTCAACGCAACGCATTTGCCATTGCACAGCACCTACTCGCACGATTGATTTAGTTGACTCAAGTACCGTGTCTGTTGGCTCATACATGATGTTATTCCACTCAAGTAAAGTAGCGTAACCAACGGACTCTTGATCCTCCGGTAAATACTTTTTAAGTAAGCGTTTTACCTGAAAATCGTTAGATAACTGAAAACTCAAAATAGGATCGTATAGTTCTTTTTGATCTACTTTTGCAATGTATTCCATTGGCGTCATTTCACTGCTGTGATTGTAATAACGCGGAATACGCCCACCAGCTAAAATAGCGCGTAAGTTATATTGGCGGCACAATTCTTTACGGGCATCATAAAGGCGACGACCTAAACGCATGCCTCTGTGACTTTCGCTAATAGCAACATCTAAGCCGTATAGCGCATCGCCGTCGGTATCGCTAAATACACGGTCGTGACCGTCTGCAATATCTTCGTATGTATGCGGGTTTGAAAAACGCGTGTAATCAACCTGCACGCTTAATGCTAAGCCCACCAGCACGCCGTCATCTACAATACCTATTTGCCCTTCAGGAAATTGGTCTATTAATCTAAAAATGGTATGACTTGGCCACGCACCGCCTAGGTCGGGATACGCTTGATCCATCAAGGTTTTAATTTGCGGATATTGCTCTCTGGTTAAGTTACAAATTTCAAGATGGGTTTTTTCTGCCGACATACACAACTCCTTTGGGCATAAGAAAATAAAAGCCGAATGTACGTTAAAGTACACTCAGCTTTGTATCATGTTTTTTACGTTACGCGTACTACTTTAAGCTACGATAAAAAAGTGTGGTTACTTTCTCTTTTGGTAACCAGCCTGCGTATTCAAGATTCAGCTCAGCCAATGGATCGGCTTTAAGTACTTGCTCTAAGCTTGCATTATTTTGCATTGCTTTTAGCATTACGTCTTTCGCGTTTTGAACTAGCTTACCATACGCTATCAGTCCTGAACGGTCACTTACCTTGCCGTGTCCTGGTATTACTTTAGTGTTGTCGTCAATTTGATTAACTACATCGTTTACTGCCGCTAAAATACCATCAACGCTGCCGCCGCTATCTACATCAACAAACGGTAAGCTACCAAAATTAAAGTAAATGTCGCCCATGTGCACTATGTTGTCGTTACTAAAAAAGATAACCGAATCGCCATCGGTGTGTGCATGTTCGTAATGCACTACATGGGCGTGTTCGTTATTAAAATGCAGTTTTAAGTCATGACCAAAACTAATGCGCGGTAAAAAGTCAGACCCTTCCCCGTGCTGCTCTTCTAGACGTTTGTGTACATTGTCGTGCGCTATAACGTGCGCGCCCGCTTTAGCAAAGTTCTCGTTGCCACCGGTATGATCGCCATGATGGTGAGTATTAATAACAAACTCTGCACTGCCTGGTTTTAAATCGCTAATGGTTTTTTTAATATCATCTGAGAGTTTGGCAAACTGATCATCAATAATATAAATGCCATCATCACCTACACTTGCTGCAATATTACCGCCTTGCCCAAATAGTACGTATACATGCTCACTTAGCTTTTGTGCTGTTACTGGGCCATCATCTGCTTGCGCTGTAGTGCTTAGTAATAAACCTGTTATTAATGCGGGTAGTATTTTTTTCATTTTAGTTCTCTGTTGTTTTATTGGTAATTATATAGAACGTGTTTAGCTATACTTTAGTTCATCGTGTCGGCTTTATTACTATTTGATGTATTAACTCTTGAGGCAATAAAGGCGTATGCTTACCTTCTACGTAATCACTAAACCCCGCTCTGTAAAATTCAGAAAGAGGGTGCCCCGATTGCCCACCGGGAATAGCTAAAATTGCATGCTCTAAATGCCCAGGTTGAGCAATAAAACGCTGCGATGCGCCAAAACTACGCCCTTGTACGGCGGGCATATAACTATCTCCAAAACCCGCTGCTGTGGGCATATTTAATAACTTAGCAAGTAACGGCATTTGCTTTGCAAACGGATGCTCTATCACTAACTCATTTACCTTGCCCCACTGCCAGTTTTGTACGTTATTACCAAATTGTTCTGTAAGCTTAGTAATAGTTTGGCTAAATGCTCCTTGTAACTGCTCATCCCAGCTTTTAAATTGTGGGTTTATCCATGCGTCGGGCTTGTTGTTTATAAGCTGCCAAACAGCGGGCTCTAAATCTCGTTTTACGTATTTAAGTGTGCCTTGTTGTTTATTTAATTCATCTTCCATATTGCTAAATAAAATATTAATCACTTCATCGCGGTAGCGCTTAACTAAGGTATACCCTGTGGAGGTTGAACACGCACATTGCTGCCAGTTTTCAAGCGCTGTTATATATTGCTGATTTTTAGTTATATCGGCTTTTAATTGCTTTAATAGCAGAGCATGCCAAGGCATTAAAAAGCGAGCTTGATTATCAAGTTGTAATGCGTAAAAGTCGCTCTCAGCAAATGTTTGTTTTTCAAATAATCTATCGCGAATTTGACTCGAACGTGCGCCGAGTGCATAACCACCATTACCAAAACGCGAGTCATCCTCAGCCGATACCACGCGAGAATTACCAGTCCATAATCGACCGTTTTGCGGGTTTTTAATAAAAGGGCGTTGTAATTCATTTTGCTGCCAAAGCGCTGAGTAGTCATCGGCATTTACGCCAAGCACACTTGGCGCTTTACGAGCAGGTATACCGCCCATGTTTTTCCACGCTGCGCTACCTTGGCTGTCTACCACCATTAGGTTTTGCACCGGAATGCCCACATCGCTTGCTACAGCAAGTGCATCATCTACCGTTTTGGCTTGCTCTAATTTTAATAACTGCATATTAACGGCATAAGGCTGATGGGCAGCCCAGCTCAACGCATAAGGTTTTTCGTTAATATATTTTACAGGTCCGTATTCACTGAGTATTAATGAATAGTTTTCAACCTCCCCATCGGGTAATGCAATCGATTCATCAACTTGCCATGTTTTACTATCATCGTTTAATGCAATCCAATCGGCAGTATCTAAATAACCGTTAGTAAATCCCCATGCAACATTGTTGTTAGTGCCAACAACAATGGCTGGTGCTCCGGGCAGCGATACTCCGGTTACCTGAGTCTGCTCACCACTGTGCATGTAATTTAATTGTGCCCTGTACCAAATTACAGGTACTGCCATCGATAAATGCATATCATCCGACACCATACCAGCACCTGTTTTAGTAAGCGCCCCTGTAACAGCCCAGTTGTTACTGCCGCGCTCTTGGTTAGCTTCAATACTTTTAACTATATGCTTTGTTTGAGTTGGAAAGGTAGGTATGCCGCCGTTATAAGGCGCTAATTTGCTGCCATCAAGCGCGGCTTGGTACTTACTCGGTTGCGTTAAAAAATCAACCATTTGCTTTGTGTATGCTTGCTCAATTTGAATAAGTGCTTGGTCGCGCTCAAATGTGGCGCTTTGTAAATCAAGGTACATGCTAAATATCACAAGTAGGCTGTCTTCACTTTGCCATGGCTTTTGCGCTGCACCTGTTAGTAAATATTCAAAGCTTGAATACCCTACTTGCGCTAAGCCTTCGTTTACACCTTGAGCGTAACTTTTAAGTAATTGCTTATCTGCCTCTGGCAAGGTTTGTAAAATAATTTGGCTGCGTTTACGTAATTGATGAAAACGTATTTTTTTATCGAGCCCCAACGCTGCTTGGCCAAATAATTCACTTAACTCACCTGCGGCATTACGCCTTAGTAAATCCATTTGAAAAAATCGGTCTTGCCCATGCGCATAACCTAAACCGTAGGCGGCGTCGTTTCGGCTATTGGCGTTTATTACTGCTTGCCCTAATGCATCTCGCGAAATTTTTACAGGCTCTGCTACCGCGTTACTGCGTCCGTTTCCATCAAGGGCGGGTAAACTTAAACTAAGTACCCCATAAACAACAGCGGTACTTGCCAGCCCTAATATCACAATTAATAACAACAAGCGTTTGATTACTTTAAACATCACCGTTTCCTTTGCACGTTTTGACCAAGCGTTAAGCACATATAATAACCACAGTTTTATTAAATAATAATGTTCTTGCTCGCAAAGGGTGAAATAAACATCAAAATCCACGATAATGTCAGCTCCACACATCGTGCAGAACTAGTTGAGATCAATATGACTGAAAAAACATTTATCAAAGGTAAAGACCGCGACCTAGAATCGTCAATCTCTACCATGCAAAACAAGCTTAAAGCCCTAAACATTAATGTTGAAGAAGCGCTTTGGCTTAACCCTGTAGCTAACTGTTATTCGGTTCATATAAAAGACAGCGACTGCGGTGTTATGTTTACCAATGGTAAAGGCGCAACCGACAAAGCATCTATTGCTTCAGCACTCGGTGAATACTTTGAACGTTTAAGCTGTAACTACTTTTTTGCAGACTTTTATCTAGGTGAAGAATTTGCTAATGGCGAGTTTACTCATTACCCAAGCGAAAAATGGTTTAAAGTTGAAGGCGATGAAGTGCCAGAGGGCATTATGGATGAAAGCTTATGGGATTACTTTGACCCAGAGCGCGAACTAAACGCATCACACCTTTTTGATTTTAACTCAGGCAATATCGATCGTGGTATTTGTACCCTGCCATACACACGCCAACGCGATAACCAAGACGTATACATTCCGGTAAACGTTATCGGTAATATTTTTGTATCTAACGGTATGAGCGCAGGTAACACCAAGTTTGAAGCTCGCGTACAAGGTTTATCAGAAGTATTTGAACGTGCTATTAAAAACCGTATCATCGCCGAAGGTATTTGTTTACCAATCGTGCCTGAAGACGTTGTTAAGCAATACCCTAAAATTCACGAAGCGTGTGAAGAGCTTCGCAGCCATGGCTTTCATTTACGTATTGCCGATGCATCACTTGGGGGTAAATACCCTGTAATGAGCGTAACGCTTATTAACCCAACAGATGGTTCTGTATTTGCTTCTTTTGGTGCTCACCCATCATTTGAAGTTGCGCTTGAGCGTACCGTTACTGAGTTACTACAAGGTCGTCGTCTTGATCAGCTAGATGTATTCCAACCTGCAACATTTGATAACGATGAAGTAGCAACACCAGAGAACATTGAACTGCACTTTATTGATTCAAGCGGTTTGATTTCGCATGATTTTTTCCGTGCAAAACCTGATTTTGAATTTGTACACTGGGACTTTAGCGGAACAACAGAAGAAGAATATAACTTCTGTACTGACCTAATTCATAGCATGGATCATGATATCTACATCATGGATTACACGCACCTAAACGTATACGCGTGTCGTATTTTAGTACCTGGCATGTCTGACATTTACCCTGTTGATGAGCTTATTTGGCGTAACAACAACGAAGGCGCAAAATTTCGCGAAGTATTCCTATCGCTTGATCAGTACGATGCAGAGCAATGGATGGACATTTACGACAGCCTTGAAGAAGCAGGCCACAGCGATATTATCCGCGCCGCAGAATTTATTGGCCTTGCAACCGATGCCGACACACCATGGCACACACTGCGCATTGGTGAGCTTAAAGCACACCTATGTTTAGCTGCAGGCAGCGAAGAAGCCATTGATTGGGTT
The DNA here is from genome assembly GCF_014163885.1 of Pseudoalteromonas sp. SR43-2. NCBI lineage: Bacteria > Pseudomonadati > Pseudomonadota > Gammaproteobacteria > Alteromonadales > Pseudoalteromonadaceae > Pseudoalteromonas > Pseudoalteromonas sp. SR43-2. Next base: position 50,932 of record NZ_JACJED010000012.1, read on the forward strand.
GATTGGATACTTCATACAGGCCAAGTAAATGAAGAGGCAATGCGCCACTTCCGCTGTTTAAAAGCAGTTCTTGAAATTAAATACGATGACGAGCGCGAATACGCAGATTACCAAGATGCACTAGGCTTAATGTTTGGTGCTAATAATGTAGCGCTGGCTATAGAAATTGCCGAAGGTAAAAAGCAGTTTAACGGTTTAACTTTCCCTGGTTTATCGCTTGAAGGCTTTAAAAAGCATGCGGCGCTACTTGATGGTTACCGCAAGCTACATGTAGCAAAGCAAAATCACTGGGCGCGTGAAGTTAGCGACTCGTAACTCGCTAAACTACTAATTATAAAAAATAAACGGCGCATTTGTTAATGCGCCGTTTTCATTTGTGTAATAAATTAGCTATAGTTAATTTGCCTAAATTAACGCCACGATGTAGCAAATGCCACCATCTACTAACAATAAAAAAACGAACGTTCATAACTTTAAGTTGACCTTTTGGTTATCGCTTACGCTAACTGTACTAGTTGGTATCGTTCTTGATCGTATTAACTACAATCGTGTTAAAGATGCTCATCGCCTACAAATTCTTTCTGAAGTAAGTACATATCGAGCTCAATTAGAATCTATTTTAGTTTCTAATATCCAACTAGTTCGAGGTTTAGGTGTTGCCGTAGCGGCGCAGCCTGATTTACAGCAAACACAGTTTGAACAAATTGCCCAACCACTATTTAAAACCTCAAATGAGCTTCGCAATATTGGTGGCGCTCCCGATATGGTAATTCGCATGACTTACCCCTTAAAAGGTAATGAAAAAGCACTCGGTTTAAACTTTTTAGAAGAAAAAAACCAACGCGCTGATGCTATTAGAGCTCGCGATACAAATACCATTGTAATGGCTGGCCCATTAAAATTAATCCAAGGTGACATAGCACTTATAGCCCGCGTTCCTGTTTACATACCGCCAGAAAATCGCTTTTGGGGATTACTTTCAGTTGTTCTCAACATTGAAAAAGTCTATGAAAATTCAGGTATTTATGAGCTAGGAAAAGAATACAACGTCGCTTTACAAGGCAGGCATGGACTTGGCAGCAAAGGGGAGTTTTTTTACGGTAATCAAAACATAATAGAGCAAGACCCCCTTGAGTTTACGTTAAGCTTTCAAGGTGGCAATTGGCAACTTTACGTAGCACCTAAAATAGGTTGGAGCCCACCAAATTCAGCTGTATGGCCACTTAGGCTATCAATTATAATTATTTGCGGGTTATTAATTTGGGCCTTTTTATTCTTTTTGAAAATGCTTAATCGCCAGCAACAAAACGAAAAAATGCTTGAGGCAATGAGTGATCTAGCCCAAATAGGCGCATGGTCATTTAACTTAGAAACGAAACAAGTGTATTGGTCTGATATGACCAAAAAACTATTTAAATACCCATTAAATAGCCAACCAGAATGGCCTAAAGATTTAAATTACTTTAAAAAAGGCACTAGCAGAGAAACAATTAAACCTTTAATTGAACGAGCTATAAAATATGGTGAAAGCTACGAAGTTGAATTAGAAGTAATGGATGAAGAAGGTGAATCTGTTTGGGTACTCGTACATGGTGAAGCAGAACGAAAAAATGGACGATGCACACGTATTTTTGGCTCATTACAGAATATTGATACCCGTAAAAAGATTGAATTAGAAAATAATAAAACAGCATTACACAACGAAATTTTAGCCTCCCTTACCGTTAATAAATTAATATTAACTGGGCAACTGAGCCAATCAAAAGATATTATTACTGAAGCAATCTGCCAAGCATTTGATATTAAACGTGCCAGTATTTGGTTTTTTAATGAAGACAAATCCCAACTAAGCCCTTTTGCCATACATAGTAAACATTCGTCTAGTGATAAAATTGACTCTATTTGGCTAAGAAAAAATCTTCCCGGCTTTTTTAATGCAATAGATCACCAGCCTGTATTTAATGTGCCTGACGCCCAAGAACACCCAATACTTGAGCCAATTAAAGAACAGTATTTAATGACTCTCGAGATTAAATCAATGCTGTGCGTAATAATCCCTGCAGGAAGTGGCGCTATAGGAGTCGTTTGCGCAGAGCAATGTCAATCAAAACGCTACTGGTCTAAAAACGAAGAAAGCTTTTTAATTGCCGTTGCAGCGTTAATAGGCAGCTTGCACTCAAGCCAACAGCGAATTGAAACCGAACAAAAACTAGTTTCAGCCAAAGAAACCGCCGAACAAGCTGTTGAAGCTAAAAGTGAATTTTTAGCGAGTATGAGCCACGAAATTCGCACCCCAATGAACGGTGTTTTAGGTATGCTTAACATAATTAAGCAAACTCAATTGGACCTACAGCAAAAACATCATATTGAACTTGCTCAATCATCAGCTCAATCTTTGCTTAATATAATTAATGACATATTAGACTTTTCTAAAATTGAAGCCGGTAAGCTCGATATTGAAAACGTGCAATTTAATTTACCTCGGTTATTAGGCGAAGTGGTGGAATCCTTTGCTTTAAAGGTAGAACAAAACAATACAAAACTTATTCTAGATGCTACTCAAATAACTGTTAGCGAGATAATTAGTGACCCTAACCGCTTGCGCCAAATTTTAAATAACTTAATTGGCAACGCGGTTAAATTTACTATTGATGGCGAAGTAGTCATTACTGCCAGAATAGATGAAACAACGGATGGCTCGTTCCTACAGTGTTCGATTATTGATACTGGTATTGGTATTGACCCTAAAAAACAAGCGTCGTTATTTGACTCATTCACACAAGCCGATGCTTCAACAACACGCCAATTTGGGGGCACAGGGCTTGGTCTTGCCATAGTAAAACAATTGTGCGAACTGATGAACGGTGAAGTAAGTGTAAACAGTATGCAAGGTGAAGGAAGTACATTTTCTTTCACAGTACAAATACAACCGCGCTTAAGTAAAGAACAAGATTTACCGAGTCATTTAATTAAAAACAAACATATTTTAATTATTGATGAGTGCTCGTTAAATGCTAACACCGCTAATAAGCAGCTCACTGTTTGGGGTGCAAAAGTTAATTGTATACATAACTATCTTGAGGTTGATGATTACTTAAGTAATGTAACCACCCACCCTGGTGCTATTTTAGTTGATTACTACTTTTTTGAAAAAGCCCCACAAACGCATATCAACGCGCTCAAAAACTTTATAAATATGCATAGTTGCAAGTTAGTTATTATGGCGCCAATGAGTTATTCGTCTGAGGAGTCTAAAGTAGGTATGGAAGTCGACTGTATGATTTTCAAACCTCTCACACCGTCTGATTTGTTTGACTCACTTACAAACGATAAATACATTGAACAACAGCAGCAACAAGCACAGCTTCAAAACAAGCTAACTAAAGCGCCAGTACTCGATTCATCAGAACCACAACTATTGCTTGTTGAAGACAATAAAATAAACCAAGTGGTTGCCTCTGCGCTATTAAAGCAGGCGGGTGTTACTTTTGATATTGCCGAAAATGGACTTGAGGCAATTATAAAGCTCAATGCAAAACAAGGTAAACCATATAAGCTAGTTTTAATGGATTGCCAAATGCCCGAAATGGATGGCTACCAAGCCACTAAAGCCATTAGAGAAGGTGATGCAGGTAAAGATAATGAAAATATTACTATTATTGCGCTAACAGCCAATGCCATGCAGGGCGATAAAGAAAAATGCCTAGCCGCAGGCATGAACGACTATTTAAGTAAGCCTCTCGATTTAGCTGCATTACAACCAAAGCTTCAACAATGGCTTGGCATTCAATAAAGGTGTAAGCTAATAAAATACGCTTACTAATTTGAGATTATTTATGCAGTTATCAACAAATCAACAACGTATTCTTGGTTGCCTATTAGAAAAACAAAGCACGACGCCAGAGCATTATCCGCTATCGTTAAACGCTCTCGTGAACGCATGTAACCAAAAGTCTAATCGCGATCCTGTGTTAAGTCTTACAGATGAAGACGTGCAAAACGCACTTGATGAACTAATAGAAATGCGTTTGGTCACAATAGATGAAGGTCTTTCGGGTCGTGTAAATAAATACGATCACCGCTTTTGTAACACTGAATTTAGTAATCTGCAATTTTCTGCTCAGCAGCGTGCCATTGTTTGTTTGTTACTTTTGCGTGGTGCTCAAACCCCTGGTGAATTAAGAACCCGCAGTGCTAGGCTTGCTGATTTTAATAACGTAAATGAAGTAGAGGCAGCGCTCAATAAACTGATTGAAAGCGAGTACGTCACAAAGCTAGAGCGTGAAGCTGGTAAACGTGACAGCCGATATATTCATTTATTTGGCGAACAACAAAATAATCCCGCCGATGCCTTTGTTGCTCTACCAAGCGAAGTAATTAAAGACAAAGAATTAAGCGATTTACTTGAAGAAGTAGAAAAATTAAAAGCAGAGCTTCGCCAAATAAAAGCTCATTTAAAACTTTAATTAACTAAAACTAAATCACATAATAAGTTTATTGCGTATCACATATTAAATTTTATAAGGAGCTGGCAATGCGCGCCGAAATTATGGCTGAAATGAAGGTTCAGCCAACGATTGATGTAAATGCTGAGATAACTCGCCGAGTTAATTTTATTAAAACACGTTTGGTAGCAGCTCATTCACGCTCGTTAGTACTGGGTATTAGCGGTGGTGTTGACTCATCAACCTGCGGCCGCTTATGTCAACTTGCTGTAAACGAGCTAAATAAAGAACACGATACTGACAAGTATCAGTTTATTGCAGTGCGCCTACCTTATGGTGTACAAGCTGACGAAGATGAAGCACAAATGGCGGTTGATTTTATTCAGCCAAATAAACGTATGACCGTAAACGTACAACCTGCGGCTGATGCACTGCATGAGCAAGCGATAGCTGCCGTAGTTGGCTGTGGTGAAGCACTGCCTGAGCAAGCTCAAATAGATTTTATTAAAGGCAATGTTAAAGCGCGTCAACGTATGGTTGCTCAGTACGAAATTGCAGGTTTTTGCCAAGGCTTAGTAGTGGGTACCGATCATAGTGCTGAAAACATTACTGGTTTTTATACTAAATTTGGTGACGGCGCGTGCGATTTAGCCCCTCTGTTTGGTTTATCAAAACGCCAAGTTCGTGCACTTGCTACTGCACTAGGTGCGCCAGCTTTATTGGTAGATAAAGCACCTACAGCTGATTTAGAAAGTGACCGCCCAGGTTTAACAGACGAAGAAGCACTTGGTTTGAGCTATGAGCAAATTGATGACTTTTTAGAAGGTAAACCTGTGTCTAATGATGTTGAACAAAAGCTTGTAAGCATTTACACGCGTACACAACATAAGCGTCAACCAATTCCGACAATTTACGATTAATGTTTAGTAGCTAAAATAAAGCAATTAATGCTTTGAGGATTAATTGCTTTTTTGATCGACAGATTAAGAAGCTGCGTATATTTTAATAAATTAACGCTTTGAATTTTATAATACCAATTGCATTAAATTAGTGAGCTGTTATAGCCCTACGAAATAGCGATAGAACGATAATATTTTTAATAATATTGGTATAACTACCCGCCAAAGAGAACACTGCCTTATATGACATCGCCCATTTTAATTACCGGCGCAGGCCAACGTATTGGTTTAGCACTCGCTCAGCATTATATAGCACAAGGGCAGAGTATTATTATCACGTATCGTACTCGTCACGCCGCTGTTGATAAATTAGAGCAACAAGGCGCTGTATGTATTTATGCCGATTTTAGTACCGATGACGGTATTAGTGCATTTATAAATACGCTTAAAAAGCATACAACATCGCTGCGCGCTATTGTTCACAATGCATCAAGCTGGGACTGCGAAGCTAACAACCCTGACTTTGCAGCACTGTTTGATAATATGATGCGTATACATGCCAAAACACCGTATTTAATTAATTTAATGTGCGCAGAGCTGCTTTTAAACTATCAGCAAAATGAAAAAGTACCTGCCGATATAATACATCTTACTGATTATGTAGTTGAAACAGGCAGCCCTAAACACTTAGCTTATGCAGCAAGTAAAGCAGCACTCGACAACCTAACCAAATCGTTTAGCGCTAAATATGCGCCAAATATAAAAGTGAACTCGGTTGCTCCATCGCTCATTATTTTTAATGAACATGACGATGAGCAATATCGAGCTAAGACCCTTAAAAAATCATTAATGGGCATTGAACCCGGATGCCAAGAAATTATCAATAGCATTGATTTACTATTACAAAGCCACTACATCACAGGGCGCTCTTTGCCTATTGATGGCGGTCGTCATTTAAAGTAAATATAAATAAACTGAGATATTTATGCACAATGAATTAAAAGAAAGTTATGAAAAAATCATCACCGCTGTAGGCGAAGATGCTAACCGCGAAGGCTTACTTGATACGCCAAAACGTGCTGCAAAAGCAATGGAATATTTAACGCAAGGGTATCGTCAAACGCTTGATGAAATAACTAATAAAGCAGTATTTACATCTGACGCTGACGACATGGTGTTAGTACAAGACATAGAGCTCTACTCTATGTGTGAGCATCATTTACTGCCTTTTATTGGCCGTTGCCATATTGCTTATATACCAAACGGTAAAGTATTAGGCTTGTCTAAATTTGCCCGTATTGTTGATATGTTTTCACGCCGTTTTCAAATTCAAGAACAGTTAACGCATCAAATCGCTAAAGCAGTTGAAGAAGTTACTGGCGCTAAGGGCGTAGGCGTTATTGTTGAGGCAAAACACATGTGTATGATGATGCGTGGTGTAGAAAAGCAAAATTCAAGCATGCGTACATCAGTAATGTTAGGTAACTTTAGAAGCGATCCTAAAACACGTAACGAATTTTTGCAGCTTATAAAAGGTTAACCCTATGGCTAATGCAATTATTAACGTTACTAATTTACGCCTGCGTACGTTTATTGGCTTTAACCCCGATGAGCGTGAAAAAAAGCAAGATGTAGTGATTAATCTAGAGATTCACTACCCTGCTGATGATGCATGTAAAACGGATGAAGTTGACCAAGCACTTAATTATAAAGTGATCACCAAAGAAGTTATTAGCTTAGTAGAGCAAGGGCACTTTTTACTGCTCGAAAAATTAGTGGCTGAAATTCTTGCCGTTTGTCACGCGCACCCAAGCGTTCATTACGCTAAAGCACGTGTTGATAAACCACATGCACTGCGTTTTGCCGACTCAGTGTCGTTAACGCTTGATTGGGCTAAATAAGGTCTTAAAAACTTATTTAAAAAAGCTTTTCGAATCCTACGGCAAGGGCGATAACCGCTAAATAGCGCGCGCCTTTGCCTAGTGTTACTAACAGTAAAAAGGTACTAAATCGTACTTTAAATATACCTCCAATCACCGTTAATGGGTCCCCCACAACCGGTAACCAAGCAAATAACAAACTATACACTCCATATTTATTAAATTGCTTTTGTGCGCTATCAAGCCCTTTTTGCGATACAGGAAACCATTTTTTATCTTTAAAACGCAGTACCTGCGTGCCTAACCAGTAATTAACACAGCTCCCTAACACATTTCCAAGTGTTGCTACGCACCACATAAGCCATAAATTAACTTTACCTTGAGTAATCATTCCCACCATAATCACCTCAGAAGAGCTAGGCAGTAATGTGGCAGATATAAATGCGCTAATAAATAACGTGAGATAAAGCATAATGCCCTTATGGCTAAACGTAAAAACCCAGCATATAGCTGGGTTTATAATACCAATTTTATTAAAAACATGATCATTCTAGCGTATTAAATAACTCACTAACTACGTTAAAAATTATTTATATAGAACAACTATGTATCATAATTTTAGCCTTGTTATTGAGCTATTTTCTTATCGCTATAATAGATCACTAATTTAATGCAATTGGTATAAAAATAAACTGTGTGTTTATTTTATCAAATTTAAACTAAACGGGTAATTAAACTCTTTACCTTCATTAGCTTTAATACTTGCCATTACAACCATTACAAACCCAAAAATTGCCACTATAGGTAGTAATATTAAGCCGACTGCTACAAACATCAGTACAAAACAAACTACATATGCAATTGCCATCGTTATTTGAAAGTTAAGCGCCTTTTTACCGTGTACGTCAACAACTGGCATTTCATCTCTTTTAATTAACCACACAATTAATGGCCCAATTATTGAGCCAAACGGCACAACAAACCCAGCAAGCGCACTTAAATGGCATAACATAGCCCACGTACGGTCATCTTTATTAACTGGTTCAACCTGTTGATTTTCTTCCATAACACTCTCCTTTTTGTTTTATGTATGTTGCCTCTTAACTAAACAAATGTCTACAAATCAACCAACGTATTTATGTTTAAAAATCACAGCGTGAAATCCTGTGATAAAAAAGTGATAAGTTTGTGAGAGTTTCTGGAGACGATTATTCAATACTTAACTCGAATCATCACTTACAGGAAATAATAATGAAAACTTCTACATTAACAATCGCAATTCTTTTAGCGGCAGCTAGCCAATCGACTATGGCCGCAGAATTAGACCTAAAAGTTACTAACCTAACCAAAGGTATTCACTTTACTCCACTGTTAATTACAGCACACAACAGCGAAGACACACTATTTGAAGTCGCAACAGAGGCATCTACAGCACTACAAACAATGGCTGAAGGCGGCAATATTGCAGAGCTAGTTGCACAAGCAACTGCAGCGGGCAGTGATATGGCTGCAAATCCAGCTGAAGGTTTACTTGCACCAGCCGCATCTACAACGGCAACACTGAGCACGACTGACGGTAATGAGTACCTATCTTTAACTGCAATGATGCTACCAACTAATGATGGCTTTGTAGGCTTAAACAGCTGGAAAATCCCAACAGAAGCGGGTACTTACACAATTAATTTAAATGCTTACGATGCAGGCACAGAACAAAACAATGAGCTTGTAGTTGAAGGCTCTGGCGCACCAGGTACTCCAGGTATTCCTGCAGCTCCAGGTGGCGACGCTGGCACTGGCGGTACAGGTGTATTAAGTGGTGATACAAATATTAGCATTCATATTCACCCGGGTAGCTTAGGTGATGACGATTTAGAAGCGGGTAATAGCGATTTAAGTAATACAGTACACAGATGGTTAAACCCAGTAGCACAATTAACCGTTACAGTTAAGTAGGAGCATGATTATGTCATCTGCTAACAACCTTAAAAAAAGTCTACTAGTGCTTGCACTTGCAACCACACTTGCAGCGTGTAGCGATAACGATAATGACGATCCAATAATAGAAGAACCGGTCGTTGTTGAGCCAATTGTTGTAGAACCTGTGATCAGTGAGTTTACCATTACTTTTAGTAACTTAACTGCAGGACAGCCTTTGTCACCACTCTCTGTCATTGCTTTTGAAGATGAAGCACCTTGGACATTCGGTACAACCGCTTCTGTTGGTTTAGAAATGCTTGCAGAAAGCGGCGCAAATGAAGAGTACCTCAGCTACGAAAATGCACTTGCTGCAGTTTCAGCTGAAGGCGCTATTGGCCCTGGTGAAACGACCACAGTGATTATTACTGTTGAAGAGCAAGAAACGCTTAATTTGTCATTTGCTGCCATGCTTGGGAATACAAATGATGCTTTTACCGGTCTTAGTTCTTTAGATGTATCAACATTAGAAGTTGGTGGTTCGTTATCACGCACTACGACTGCTTATGATGCGGGTACGGAAGCAAATACAGAAACAGCTGAAACTGTGCCAGGTCCTGCCGCTAGCGGTGAAGGGTTTAACGAAATACGTGACGATACAGCCGATATAATAACGATGCATCCAGGCATTGTTTCAAATCAAGATGGATTATCTACATCAGCACTTGGTGTTGAACATAAGTTTGATAACCCAGTATCGAAAATAGTAATTACGCGCACGCAGTAACGTTCCAGCTTGTAATGGGGAAGTAAGGGAGCACGGATGCCCCCCTTTTTACGAGGTAATACATGCGTCACGAAAAAATATTAGTAGTAGAAGATGACAGAGAAATAGGTAAGTTAATTACCACGCAGCTAACGTCGCTTAACTTACATGTTGATCATGTTGTGAGCGCAGAACTTGCCTTAAAAAAAATAGCTAAGCATCCCTACGGACTTATTTTACTCGATATAAACTTACCCCAAATGGATGGTTTGAGCTTATGTCGAAAAATAAAAGAGCATTACCCTACTACCTCCGTTATTTTACTCACCGCGCTGAGTAGCGATATGGACAGAGTTATTGGCCTTGAAATGGGCGCCGATGATTATATTTGTAAACCCTTTTTTGCACGCGAATTACAAGCCAGAGTAAAAACCCAATTACGCCACAGAGCACAACTACTCGCGAGCCAAAACAACGACAACTCTCCCGTTGATAGCGAACAAACACTAAATATAGGCTCACTCAATATAGAATTTAGTTCGCACCAAGTGTTTTTAGGTAAACAAGCCCTTAACCTTACCGCCACCGAATTTGATTTACTCGTTTACTTTGCACGCCATCCTAATCATGTTTTTAGCCGCCAGCAGTTACTCGATAAAGTATGGGGTTACCAACACAGTGGTTACGAGCACACGGTTAATTCACATATAAACCGCTTACGTGCCAAGCTAGAAGAACACCAACAAGCGCCTATCATCGAAACAGTTTGGGGTGTTGGTTACAAACTAAACCCTAGCCAACTCAATTAAGACACCCATCATGAAATTATCTTTGTATCAAAAATTAGCTATATCGCTAGTCGTGATTTTTTGTTTTATTTGCGCCCTAGTTTACGGCTGGAGCAAGCAATTAGAACTCACCTCAAAACATCATGCTGAGCAAAATTTACATTTGGCGCTTGCCGAGCATTTAGTACAAGATAACCCGCTAATAAAAGAAGGTGTTTACGACTATAAAGCGCTTGAAAACCTCTTTCATACCTTGATGTTATTAGGCCCGGCGTTTGAATTTTATTTTGTAGACGAAACCGGAAAAATTCTTACTTACTCCGCAAAGCCGGGTAAAGTTAAACGCACGCATATTAGTTTAACGCCTTTAAAAAGGCTGATTAACGACCCAAGCGCTGCACCTATTTATGGTGATAATCCTCGTAATAAAGAGCAACAAAAAATATTTTCAGCCGCGCCAGTATTTAATCAAGATAAGCTACAAGGTTATTTATATGTAATTATTGGTGGTGAGGCTTACGATACCTCACTAAGCACTGTAAAAAATAATGATAAGTTATGGCTAGCTGCTTTATGGCTTGGCTCTGCACTCGCATTTTTATTTATTGCGATGCTAATTTTACTACGTTTTTTTACCAACCCAATTCAGCGCTTAGCACGCGATGTTAGTAATATTGAAGCCGCTAACTACAGCCTTACCGACACCAAGCTAAGTAACTATTCAATGCAAAAAAGTAACGAAGTGCATAGTTTAGGGCGAAGTATTCAAGCCATGCTAACGCGTATTAATGAGCAGTTTAAAGCGCTTGAACAAGGCGATAAACAACGCAAAGAGTTACTAACTCACTTATCGCACGACCTACGTACACCACTTGCTTCACTGCAGGGGTTTTTAGAAGTATTAAATCAGTCGGGTGAACAACTAAGTAAAAAAGAGCAGCAAGAATACTTGCAGGTATCGCTTAATAATTGTGGGCAATTAAAGCTACTCATAGAGCAAATATTTGAGCTTGCTCACTTAGAAAATGGCGAAATAAGTATAAATAAAGAAACCTTTAATTTAGGTGAGCTTATTTACGATTGCATGGCAAAATTTAGTTTAGCCGTTGATAAAAAAGGCATTAGTTTGTCGGTAGAACCTGCAATTTGTGATTTTCCTGTGGTTGCCGATATAGCTAAATTAGAGCGCGTGTTAAGTAACTTAATTGACAATGCAATTAGGCACACCCCTCGCGGTGGCAGCATTGCAGTACATGTAAAACGCAGTGACGATAATCAACTATTTGTGCATGTATCAGACACAGGCGTAGGTATAAAAGAAGATGAGCTGAATGCTATTTTTGACCCGCACTACCAAGCAAGTAATTCTAATAAAGAAGGGCGCCAGCAAGGTGGTTTAGGATTGGCCATTTGCAGAGGTTTATTAAAACTGATGGATAGCGAAATTTACGTACAAAGTGAAATTGGTAAAGGCACTATGTTTAGCTTTAATTTGCCACAAAAAAAGGTGCTTTTTTAAAAAGCACCTTATTGAGTTAAATCTATTTAAATATAAAGATTAATTACTTTTTAATACCCGCTAAATCAAGCATAAATGCATAGTTTAGCGCGGTATCTTCTAAGCGCTTAAAGCGACCTGATGCACCACCGTGCCCTGCTTCCATATCTATTTTAAACAATAACTTATTGTCATCAGTTTTATAGTCACGCAGCTTAGCAACCCATTTTGCAGGCTCAAAGTATTGAACTTGTGAATCGTGCAAGCCAGTCGTTACTAACATATTAGGATATGCTTGCTTAGATACTTGGTCGTATGGCGAGTAAGACAGCATGTAATCGTAATACGCTTTTTCGTTCGGATTACCCCACTCGCCGTATTCATTTGTTGTAAGCGGAATACTCGCATCAAGCATCGTGGTTACTACATCTACAAACGGTACCGCTGCAACCATGCCTTTATAAAGTTCAGGCGCTTGGTTTGCTACTGCGCCCATTAATAAGCCACCAGCACTGCCACCTAACGCAAATATTTCATCTTTTGCGCCATACTTTTGAGAAACCAATGCTTTAGTTACATCAACAAAGTCATTAAACGTATTCTTTTTAGTGAGTAGCTTGCCGTCTTCGTACCAAGGACGACCTAGCATTTGCGATCCACGTACATGGGCAATTGCAAATACAAAGCCACGGTCAAGTAAACTCAAACGCGTGCTTGAAAAAGTAGGGTCCATGGTTGCGCCATAAGAGCCGTAACCATATTGCAGTAGCGGGTTAGTACCATCTTTTTTAAACGCATCTTTACGGTAAACTAAGCTTACCGGTACTTTTATGCCATCACGTGCTGTTACAAAAATACGCTCTGAGGCGTAATTATCAGCATCAAAATCACCTAATACAGCTTGCTGTTTAAGTAGTTTTTTATCGCCAGTCGCTAAATCTACATCGTACGATGAGCCCGGAGTGGTCATGCTTGTGTAGTAAACGCGTAACGTGCTGCTATCTATATCGTTATTACCATAAGTACCAATTGTATAAGCGCTATCGTTAAAGCTCAGTGGTAACTCTTTACCTGTTTTTAAATCACGCGCAATCAACTTTGATTGGCCCATTTCACGCTCTTGGTAAACTAAGTAGTCATTAAATAAATCAATGCCTTCGAGCTTAATATCATCGCGCGCTGGGATCACACTTTGCCAATTTGCTTTGTCACCTGCTTTATCAATATCCACTTTCATCAGCTGAAAATTTACAGCATCTAAGTTAGTTACAATGTAGTAAGTATTCCCTAGTTTAGATATTTCATATTCAAGCCCTGCTTCGCGCTCAATTAAGCGTTTAGGCATTGCCTTAGCATCATCAGCACTTAGTACCGATACGCCTGATGCTGCTGTGCTGCTGTGCCAAATATAAATTTCTGACTCATCTTTGCTTTTACTCATACCCATGTAGTAACTGGTATCAGTTTCTTCGTAAATTAGCTCATCATCAGCTTGTGGTGTACCTAATGTATGACGATAAACTTGATAACCTAATAAAGTTTGTAAATCTTTTTTAATGTAATAAACAGTTTTATTATCGTTTGCCCAAACTATACCGCCGTTGGTGCCCTCAAGTGTATCTTCGAGTAATTTACCGGTTGTTAAATCTTTTATTTTTATACTATAAATACGACGGCTAACAGTATCTTCGCCATAAGCCATTAAATTGCCATTCGGGCTTACATTTAAGCCACTTACTGCATAATAATCATGGCCTTTCGCAAGCTCATTTACATCTAAAATAACTTGCTGATCGGTACCTGCAAAATCGCTGCTGCGTAAGTAAGTAGTGTACTCGTTATCGCCGCGTGTTTGCGTTGAGTAAAAATAATCACCGTTTTTAACGGGGACTGAATCATCGTCTTTTTGAATACGCCCTTTTAGCTCTTCAAACAATTCACTTTGCAGCGTTTTAGTATGTGCAAGCATTGCATCTGTGTATGTATTTTCAGCTTCTAAATAGTTAATAACCTCTGGCGCTTTACGTTCGTCATCACGTAACCAATAGTAATTATCTACACGTGTGTCACCGTGAATAGTCATCCCATGAGGCACTTTTTTTGCAACAGGGGCAATAGCTTGGGCTACTTGAACCGTTTTAACTTGTGTATTATTTTTTTTGGTTTCTTCAGGGGCTTGATTACAGCCACTTAAAATAGCTAGCGATAATGCAGCAAGTGCGAATGGAGTACGTTTCATCAGTCAAAGTCCTTGTTGTTTTTTTATTTTTTATTAAGTAATTAAGTAATTAAATATACCTAAAAATAACCTGTGTTGTGATTTACTTTGTGAAGCTATGTAAAGTAAATCAACGTAATTCCTCTTTTCTTAATAAGCCTACATCAGGTACTCTGTAGATATATAAGTCATTTTCAAGCTCAACTGATTAAGGGTAGGAATGAATAACGAAGTAATAAATATTTTAACTATGGCTAAAGTAATTCAAACAGCTGTTGCCCCAGTATTCTTGATCACGGGTATTGCCGCTACTTTAGGTGTTTTATCTAATCGTTTGGCACGTATTACCGATAGGGCACGTCAGTTAGAACGCAGATTAAAAGTAAGTACTGACGAGGACTTTAATAAATCACTCGCTACAGAGCTGCGCGCCCTTTTAAAGCGTTCTCGATGTATACATATTGCTTTTAGTTTAAGTGTATTAAGCGCTTTGCTTGTATGCGCTGTGGTTATGTTGTTATTTTTATCGCACATTCAATCTATAAACTTAGGCGTGACTATTGCTTGTTGTTTTGTAGCAGCAATGGCATTACTCATATGTGCATTTATGTCGTTACTTGGTGAGGTATTCTTAGCAACTAGAAGCATGCGTCGCGGGATGATATTTGCAGATATTGATATAAACGATTAATTTTTTATAAAAAAACCCCGAGCAACTAATGTTGCTCGGGGTTTTTATTAAATAAGCTTATTTAATAAAATAACTTATTGCGCAGTATAAATCGTCTCTAGCACTTCAATTCTAGCTTCTTTAGCATAACCTGAAGCATTTAACTGCTCTGCTGCAACTAAAATATCTTGTCCATCATTCACTGCTAAAACAGCAATCTTAGTACCAGGAAATACAGACACCACTTTTAATCCAGCCGCTGCAGCAATGTCGCTAGCAGTAATACCATCTTTTAAAAGTACCGTAATATTACCTGATAAAGAACTTAAGTTATTAGTAAGAATATTACGAACTAATGACCCTTTAGTTACTACATCAGATGTACTTGCAACATTAACAACCGCCATGTCGCCTTTTTGCATAACTACATGCTCATCGGCAGCAACACTTGATGGCACTAAGCGTAAATTTTTCTCTACTTTATAAGAGCCAAAATCAGCTTTAGTATACTTTAAGCTAGATGCTTGCTTCTTTGGTAGTTGAAGCTCTTTATCAAAGCTTGTGTTTGCCGTAGCGCTTAAAGAAATACACGCAGCAGCACTTAATACGATTAATTTATTAACTTTCATTTTCATAATCCTTACTCTTGACCTGCGTGACCGAATGCGCGTAAAGACACACCCTCTAAAACACTTGCTGAACTATTATTGCTAATACCTACTACACCTAAACCATTGTCATCACCTTTACTAAGTGCATAGCTATCTGCGCTCGTATCTAGTAAACGAACTGTCCAAGTGCCTTTAGTCGACTCACCATAAAACGCATTTGAAAGCATTACTGCATCTTTTAGTATATAGCCAACACTCCAACTGCTAGTGAAACTATATGCTGGGTAGAATAAAGCTTGCTTAGATGACAGTAATACACTTCTTGTACCCGCTGGCGATGTAACTTCTATAGCTAAATCTGTCCCGGCTGAAGTTTGTGTACCATCGCTTAAGCCAAAGCCCATTTCAGCATTACTTACATCAAACTTAAACTGCATTGCTTCAATGCTTAGCTCTTCAGTCACTTCAATTTCTTGTGTAAGACCCGCTGCATTGTTATCTGGAATTTCTAGTGCAAGTGCGTCTTCAGCAACTGCTGAACCAACACCATTCCACTGAGTAATAACTTGTTCACCTAAAGCAACATCGTAAGCCTTTGCCATAGAAACCGCAGCTCCAGCATCAGCACGACCAAAACCATATAAGTTATTGAAGTTATAACCGGCAGAGTTTTCAATCCAACCGTCGTGAGCAACAAATTCGCCTTCACCAACTGTTAATTTAACAGCAGCATTATCTGCATCAATTAAAGTGCTAGTTGATGCAAGGATATGGCGAACGTCACGCCATGTTAAATCTGGATTAGCCGAAAGAATTAACGATACCACACCCGATGCATTTGGCGCAGCAGATGATGTACCATTAAACGTTGAAGTATAGTTACAGCTTGCATTGTCTGCATGGCCTGGGTAGTTAAATGGATATTGACTTGCAGCAAACTCTTCACCATAAGCAGCAGCCCATGCTGCAATAGAACCACCATTGAAACCTGAATAACCATTAATACAAGTCATTTGATCTGTTGTTACCATTGCAGGTGCAAAACGACCATACTCACCCGCTGGAGCCGACACCATTACGTTAGCACCCGCTGTAGAATAGCTAGTATGTTTACCATTAGCATTTACTGCAGCAACACTTAAATAATAAGGGTGGCCTTGGCTTGGCTCAAAAGCGCCATTATAACAAGTTAAACCTAAGTCATTTGCACCATTGTCAGCACATAAAGAACCTTCATCGCCACCGTCTTCAAATGAGTTACCGCTAGATTTCATATTTAGCGCACCTTTACCGTCACGAAGGTTAAGGTTAGGGTAAGACTCAATTGCCTCATCTAGCTCTGAATAACCGATAAACGTAGGGAACGTAATACCGTAACTGCGGTTAAAGGCTGAAATATTTTCAGACGTACTAATACCACTACCAGGGAAGCCATGAGCAAGTAAATCAGTTTGTGCTACTTTATCTCCACCAAGGTAGTTCATACCGATTAAGCCTGCATCAGGTGCAACACCACGGCCGCCTTTGCCATTCCAACCTTTTGCTGCAATTAAGCCGGCAACACTTGTTCCGTGGTCACCACTGTTTGATGTACTTGTAGGGTCTGTACGATCTAGCGCTTCAGCGTTAAGGTTTAAAGAACGATTTGGTAATACGTTATCTACTAAATCTTCGTGGCGAATTTCCATACCTGAGTCAACAACAACAGCAGTTACACCAGCTCCTGTAACGCCTTGAGCATAAGCGGCTGTTACATTCATATCTTCACCAGCAACCAAACCTGTAGCTTCTGCATTAGCAAAACTAGTATCAACACTTGCTTGCGCTTCTTCTTCGGTATCGCCAAATAGATTTACATATAAATTAACTAAGCCCTGCTTCATTTCATCGCTTAATGAGTATGCTTTTTGGCCTGTATTATTTAGGTGCCATTGTTGATTTGCTAATGGGTCACCAACAACTCCTGAAATGTTTATTTGTGCAGAAGCCGTTTTACCATTTGCGTTTACAGTGTAATCGATAACTGCATCATCATCCGTCATTGGAACATAAGTAAATGATGTTCCCTCTACAGTTAGAGTACCGTGACTAAATGTGAATACGCCATCTTCTGCAACCACTTCTTCACCATTTTCCGTGAAGCTAAATGTAAGTGCATCGCCATCGTTATCGCTGGCTTTAAATTCTGCAGTAACAGGGATCCATTGTTTTAAATCTACAACAACTACATCGCTCGCTTTAGGCGCTACGTCAGTAACTAATGGTACGCTACTTTTATTATCGTCATCACTACTTCCACAACCAGAAAGTGATACCACTATTGCAGCAGACAATGCTGACATTTTAAAAATATTATTTTTCATAAACTCTCTTTGTTAGTTATTTTTATGATGGTGTGACGTTACACAACAACAATCAAAATAACAACGAGGCGTTTACAGTCATTAACAATAAAGACAATAGATGTAACGATAGGGTAATCATTGTATGCTTAGTTAAAGAAACAATTATTAAGCACATATATTAACTTGAACATTTAAAGAAGCTAATATAAAACAGGATTAACAATTACTTTAAAAGGGGCAAACATGAAATTAAAAAAAGTATTAGCAACAATAGCACTGGCAACGTGTGCATTTAGCGTATCGGCAAATTCTGCATTTAAAGAGCCAAGTGACGCGATTGAATACCGCCAAGCAGCGTTTTCAATGATCTCAGTACAAATTGGTGACATGGGCGCAATGCTAAAAGGTAAAGTACCTTTTGACGCAGAGCAATTTAAAAAGCGTGCTAACAACGCAGCTGCACTTTCAAAAATGCCATGGGAAGCGTTTTACGAAGGAACAGATAAAGGCGACACAGCTGCACTTGCTGCTGTTTGGTCTGAAAACGATACTTTTATGAAAAAAGCAACTGCATTCCAACAATACGCAGATGAGCTAGCAGTAGCGGCTCAATCTGGCGATAAGGCCGTAATTGGTAAAGCTTTTGGCGCATGGGCTAAAGGCTGTAAAGATTGCCATAAGCAATTTAAAGATTAATTATTGTTGTTTTAATACTTAATGTAGTAACAACAAATGATAAAAAGCACTGAATGGTTAATCATTCAGTGCTTTTTTGTACCCGGCATTTAAGCCCGTATGTTATTTATTGAGCTAAACCTTCTGCGGGCGACGTTTAAATACGGTCCTAATCCCACCCAAAATTCGTGTAAACACCTTACCAATATCACTTAATATAATGTATAAGCATGGCACTAATATAAGTGTTATTAATGTTGCAAACATCACTGCAAAACCAAGCGCTACCGCCATAGGTATTACAAACTTAGCCTGCAGGCTTGTTTCAAACATAATGGGCAATACACCTGCAAATGTAGTAATTGAAGTAAGTAATATAGGTCTGAATCGAGCACAACCGGCATCTATTACAGCATTTTTAATACTAACACCTGTTTTACGGGCTTGATTCACATAATCGGTCATAACGAGTGAGTCGTTTATAACCACCCCTGCTGCTGCAATAATACCAAAGCCAGACATTAAAGTTATATCCAAACCAAACCAGTAATGCCCCCATATTGCTCCCGTTAAGCTAAATGGAATCACCGACATAACAATAAGTGGTTGCGCATAACTCTTAAGGGGTACGGCTAATAAAATATACACCAAAATCATACCGCCGAAGAAAAACATCTTCTGCTGATTAGCCTGATCTTGTTGCTCTTCAATGGCGCCACCTAGTTCTGACTTAACACTTGGATATTCTTCTTTAAGTTGTGGTAGTAGCTTTTCTTTAATTTGATCTACAACTTCGTTTGGCTCAATCACTTCTTCATCTATGTTTCCATAAACATACACAGTACGATAGCCCCCTTCACGGCGGATATAACTAATACCTGGTGTTTCAGTAAGTTCAACTACATCACCAAGCAGTACTTCACGGCCCTGTGGGGTAGTAACAACCGCATGCTTAAGTGACGAAAATGCCTCTCGAGTCAGTTTAGGGTAACGCACCATTACACGTACTTCCTCGCCTCGGCGAATAACACGTTGAGCCTCACCACCGTAAAAGCTTGCCCCAACTTGATTTGCAATAGAAGCTAAGTCTAAACCTAAGTCGTAAGCGACCGGTTTTAGGCTCATTTGCACTTCTTTACTTGCAGGATCTATTGTTGAGCTAATATCAAACAAACCTTCTTGCTGTTGCAGCAACTCTATAAAACGACGTCCTGCATTATTTAATGTATCAATATCAGAGCCATATAATAAATAACCAAATTCGCCGTCACTGCTCCCTCCATTTACATCATCATAAATGGTTAATGATTTAACACCGGCAATATCGGGCATCGCCTCGCGCCAACGTCGTGATAATTCAAACGCGTTATAAGGCCTTATACTTTCATCAACAAGGGGAACAAGCACTTGTGCTTCAGTTCGCCCTTGGTTAAATACTAAAATATCTCTTATGAGTTTTTGACCATATTTGCGTTCGGTATCTTCATCAATCGCAATCACCATCGCTTCTATTTCACGAATAGCATTTATTGTTTGTATGTCTGATACATTGTCATTCATTTCTAGATTTATTTGCGGGTAGTCATGCGGGATCTTTGGCATAAACCCGGTACGAACTTGATTTGATGAGATTAAAGCAAAGGTTACGATTAATAGAGCAATAAATGAAAATAGCACTGACCAACGCCATTCAACACAACGTATAACAAAGCGTTTATATGGGCCATTTACAAAACCAAAAAATCGCGTATTAAACCGATCTCGCCAGCCCCCCTCTTTTATTGGTGAAAAATGAGTGTGAGCAATATGGGCAGGCAATATCAACTTTGATTCAATCAAACTAAATACCAAGCACAGCATTACCACCACAGCTATACCATAAAAGAAGGCACTTTCTGGGCCTGTAGATAACGTAAATGGAGCAAATACTGCAATGGTAGTTAGTACACCAAAAGTTGCAGGGGTTGCTACGCGTTTTGCGCCATTAATCACATTAACAACACCGCCGCCTTTTTTCTCTATTTCGGTGTAGGCACTTTCGCCTATGACAATGGCATCGTCCACCACAATCCCTAGCACCATAATAAAAGCAAAAAGTGATAAAATATTAATGGTTACACCAAACAGTGGCATCATCATCATTGCGCCCAAAAAGCACACTGGTAAACCAATCATTACCCATAATGCCAACTTAAAGCGTAAAAAGATTGATAGCATAATTGCAACCAAAACAGCACCCTGAATAAGGTTTGTAACCATCATGTCTAAGCGAGCATTTAAGTAGTACGTCATATCCATTAATGGCTCTAAGCGAACCCCCAGTGGTAGCTCTTTATTTTTTAATTCTATAAATGCTTTTACTGAATCAGCAACTGGGATAATACTTTGCTCTTCGGTCGCTTTCACCGATATATAAACCGCATTTTCACCATTGAATTTAAAGTAACGCTCACCTTCAGTGAACTGATCTTTAATCACGGCAATATCTTGCAGTAACACTTTAGCGCCATTAGCCCCTATTTTTACCGGTATTTGTCTAAATTCTTCACCTGAGTAAAACTGATTTTCGACGCGAACAGAAATAACACCTGCGTCTGTTTTTAGCTGCCCCGCCGAAAAGTTAGCTGAGTAACGACGCACTGCATTCATTACATCACTAAGAGTTAGGTTATATTGACGCAGCGTATCGGGTTCGATTTCAATTGCTATTTCATCAAGAGGAACATCGTTTACCACTAACGACACGTTAGATAGCTGTAGTAACTCATCCTCTATTTGGTTTGCTATAGGCTTAAGCTCAGTAAGCGGCAAGTCAGCAACGAGCGTCATACCTATAACATCTTGCCTAAACTCAACCTGACTTATGGTGACCGGTTCCATACCGGCAGGAAACGTTGCTATACCATCAACCCGTAACTTAACTTTATCGAGTATATCGGTCAGCTCTACATCAGTATTAATTTCAAGACTTGCTCTACCGCCATTTCTAAATGCCCTGTACACACCTTTTTTAATTTCGGTCACATCTTTTAGCGACTCTTCAATTTTTATAAGTATGCTTTCTTCTATTTCCTGAGGAGAGGCACCGGGGTAATTAGCCTCAATATTAATGTAGTTAATTTCTACATTAGGAAACATTTGGCGTTGGATATTTAGAAAGCTAATAATTCCCATCACCACAATAAAAATCATCATTAGGTTGGCAGCAACGGAGTTATTAGCGAAGTAAGCAATAATACCGGTTTGTTTTTCAGCGTTAGGCGCTGTATTTGGTAGTTCAGTGTTACTCATAACTCAGCCTACCTTTATAATTTTTCAGTGGAAGCATTTTCAAGTGCCTCTGTATTTTTAGTATTTTGAAGGCCCGCAATTTTTACAGCCATGCCTTTTTGCGGATATTCTGGCAAAGTAATCACCAACTTATCATCTGCTTGCAAACCATCACTGATGTAAAAGTACTCACCCTCTTCACGAATAACTGTGACTTTGCGCGGCTCAAGTTGCTGCTCTTCATTAACGATCCATACGGTTTTGTTATTAACTAACTCTTGCGGTAAGCGGTAAATATTATTAAGCATTGCACCTGCAAAATTTACCTGTACGTAGCTACCAAACTTAATGGCTGGTTGTATATTCTTAAGACCGTATGGGTCTTCTATACGCACTACTAAACTGCTCATACGCGTAGCGTTATCAACAATCCCTAGGTCGCGGTCAATTACACCTTCACGGGTGAAGCTGTTTAGGCCTTTTTGAATAATCGTTGCGGTAATACCTTTAATACGCTCTGGCAAAAAAACGCTATCGAACCCTGCTATAGGAATAATCACTTCAGCGGTCTCAATATTATTGAGTTCAGCAACTTGCGAACCCATAGTGACAAACTGGCCAACACCTACATTACGGCTAACCACTAAAGCATCGTAAGGAGCGGTTACTTCACAATTATCTAAATCGCGTTGCGCACGCTTTAAAGCTGCTTGCGCCGATTTAACTGCAGCTTGAGCACTTAACACTTGAGGTTTACGTAAAAATAAATCTGTGCGCGCTTTACTTGGAAAGCGCTTTGCTTCGTCTTCGGCTACCTGTGCCTGAGCCTGCTCCTCAATAAGGGCAGCCTGTGCTCGAGCAACATCAGCCTCAGCAACAAGTACTGCTGCTTCATAGTTGTCTTTTTCGATAGTGAATAAGGTTTCACCGCGAGCAACTATGCCACCGGCTACAAAATTAGGATGCCAACTTAACACCTCGCCCGACACCTGCGCCGAGAGCAGTGTATTTTCAAGAGGCTTTACTTCACCGTAGCTATTAATAATAACTTGATGATCGTTTGCAATCACTGGCTCAACTTGCACTGTTGGACGAGTATCAATTACTTCTTTTTTTTCTGGATCTTTTGCAATGGCATTGATTCCCATAAAGCCAACAACACCAACAATGAGCGCTACAAATGGAAAAACCCATCTAAGTGAATTTGTTTGCATATCCTATTATCCCCAAAATTCTATTAACGCCATAATACCAGAGCCATATGAAACATTAAGGTGACATTTGTAAGCAACTGTTGCAAATACATATAAACCGCTGCTATTTAGGGCTATAGAATATAACTTCACATGCAGCTCACCTCATTCGTTATATTTTGTTACAAACTTTTATTCATTAATATCAGTTTGTTAGAGTTAAACACTTAAATTTCATCGCGAAGATGTGCGAAATTAAATTAATTTACGTACAGTCCAATTAAATTAACAAATATTAAAAGTCTCAAAATGAAATTAACGACCATCACCCTTGCGCTTAGCTTAGCGTTTGGCAGCCATGCATTTGCAGCCGATAAAAAAGACGAAAAAGAGTCAAAAACACTTAGCGAAATGATCAAAGGACAAACCGAATTTGCCGGTATATTTAGCCTTTATCAAGACGAAAAAACCGGTAAGCACCTTATGGTGATTAACCAGTCCCAACTCAATACGCCGTTTGTGTATTTTGCGCACACTGTCGATGGCGTTACAGATGCAGGCCATTATCGTGGTTCGTACCGCGAAACTAAATTAATTGAATTTAGAAAATACTTTGATCGTATCGATATCATTAGCAAAACACCTCGCTACAAATTTGACGAAAGTAGTGCAATTTCAAAAGCAAGTGATGCCAATATTAGTGAAGCGGTACTTGCGAGCATTAAAATAGAAAAAGAAGAAGACGGTAAAATAGCATTTAATGTAAATAAGTTATTTTTAAGCGAAGCACTTCATAAAGTATCACCTACGCCAAATCCAGCAGATAAAAACGCTAAAAAACGCTTTAAAGTAGGTAAACTAGACGATAAAAAATCACGCATTATTAAACAACGTCCATATCCTAATAACTTAGACGTGGTTGTTGATTACGTATTTACTAACCCAAGCCCAACGGTACGTGGCTCAAATGCAGTAAGTGACCCGCGTAGCGTATCGGTAAAAGTTCAGCACTCGTTTGTCGCTCTACCTAGCAATAACTACGCACCACGTATGGATGATGCGCGCATTGGTTATTTTACAAATCAATTCGATCAAATGACATCTACCGATTGGGCACCTTATCAAGATGTTATAAAACGCTGGGACTTACAAAAGAAAGACCCAAGTGCAGCGCTTTCAGAGCCAGTAAAACCAATTACTTGGTGGATAGAAAACACCACACCCATTGAATGGCGCGATACTATTCGTGACGCTGTTTTAACGTGGAATAGCTCTTTTGAAAAAGCCGGCTTTAAAAATGCCTTAGAGGTAAAAGTACAACCAGACGATGCAGACTGGGATGCGGGCGATATCAATTACAACGTACTGCGTTGGACTTCGTCACCTAAGCCTCCATTTGGCGGATACGGGCCAGCACTTGCTAACCCATTAACAGGCGAAATACTGGGCTCAGACATTATGCTTGAGTTTGTATTTATGAAAAACCGCTGGATTTACGACACACTTTTCACACAAGGAACAATGAGCCACGGTGAAACAACAAATACCGGCGAGCTAAATTGCTCTCTTGGGCATGAGATTCAACAAAATCTAATGCTTGCCAAAGGCCTTGATAGCGGCGACAAAATTGAAGATAAAGAAATGCTTCGCCAAGGTCTAACGCAATTGGTACTTCACGAAGTTGGCCATACTTTAGGTCTTAACCATAATATGAAATCATCAATTTTGTGGGATGAAAAAGAAGTACACGATAAAAACAAAACCCAAGGCATAGTAACCGGTTCTGTTATGGATTATGCACCCGCTAACATTGCCCCAATTGGTGTGCAGCAAGGTGATATTTTTCAAACAAAACCTGGTCCTTACGATGATTGGGCAATTAACTATGGCTACAGCGTAGCGCTTGCAGATGAAGCTGCTGAGCAAGCTCGACTTGAAAAAATACTTGCTCGTTCAAGTGAACATGCCCTTGCCTTTGGTAACGATGCAGACGATATGCGCGCACCAGGTCGCCATATCGATCCACGTGTAATGATTGGTGATTTGTCGTCAAACCCTGCTGCCTATGGCGCAGATCGTATGGCACTAATTAATAAACTATTTACTGAGCTAAAAGATAAAGCAACGGTTAAAGGTGAGTCTTACCAACAGCTTGTTACCTCTGCTAATAGCTTATTTGGTCAGTACCGAGCTCAAGCAGGTGTGGTTTCTCGCCAGATTGGTGGCGTATACGTTGAGCGCGCTGTAGTGGGTGATACAAATGCAGATAAACCATTTACACCGGTATCGCTTGAGCGTCAAACACAAGCAATGGATATACTAGCCAAGTTTGTATTTGCACCAGATGTACTACAAAACATGCAACCTCTTTATAGCTACTTACAGCTGCAACGTCGTGGCTTTAATCACTATGGCAAAAATGAAGACCCTAAAGCACACCAAATGATTTTAGGAATGCAAAAGTCTGTACTTGCACAGTTACTACACCCAGCGGTATTACTGCGTATTTCTGACACAGCTCTGTACGGTAACGAATACAGCCTAACTCAGTTTATGGAAGATTTAACCGCCAGCATTTTCGTGAAAAGCAAAGACGCAAACTCTATTAGTCACAACTTACAAATTGAGTATGTTAACCAGTTAATTGCAATTGCTGGTCTTGGCAAAGCAAGCAAATACGATAACTTGGCTAAAACAGCAGCGTTATATCAGCTAACTCAAATAGCCGATACCAGTGTTGCTTGGGGTGCAGATACAGCAACTAAAGCGCATAAAAAATATATTGATCGCTTAATTGCAAAAGCGCTAGAAGCATAAAATACCTCTACTAATTGAGTAAACCAAGGCCACGATTTACGTGGCCTTTTTTATAACTTAATTCACAGTTTAAATATAAATAGTGCCTTTTAAATACCTTACAGCATGTCCGGTCAAAGTGACGGTTGTATCATCCACTTTGCAAATTAAATGCCCGCCTCTGCTTGAAGCCTGATAAGCACTTAACGTAGTTTTATCCAATTGCTGCGCCCAGTAAGGTGCCAAGCCAGTATGAATTGAGCCCGTTACATAATCTTCGTCGCCACCGCTTGCAGGCCAAAAATAACGAGATATAAAATCATATTCAGCACTTGGAGCAGTGGCCACTACATCAAGTGGATAAAGCGTTTTTAAAAGCTCTGAGTTAGTTTTTAATTCAAGTATTTGATCGGCATTTTCATAAATAGCAAAGTAAGCTTGGCGATTTTTAAGTACTTTGCTCGGTTGTATAGACAAGCCATCAAGCAATTGCTGCGGTACATTTTGTACCTCAATAGGTGCTTGTTTAGGAAAGGTCATTGCAAAGCTGCCATCAGCGTTTCTATTAACGATTAGCGAGCCCACCGCATCAGCAACAAAGCGAATTTTCGATATATTATGCTCTTCACATAAAACATAGGCAGCCGCAAGTGTGGCGTGACCACAAAAGTCGATTTCCATCAACGGCGAAAACCAGCGAATAACAAAACTTCCATCGTCTTGCAGGTAGGTAAAAGCAGTTTCAGATACGTTATTCTCAGCGCCAATCTTTAACATTAAATCGTCACTTAACCACGATTCTAGTGGGATCACTGCCGCATAGTTACCTTTAAATAACTCATCCGTAAACGCATCAATTTGATGAATAGCTAATTGCATTTTAATTCCCCAAACTATTTTATATACACGCTGAAGGTAAAATTTCTTTTGGTACTGTTGTTTTATTTTCGCCAACCGCTTGCATGCCAGTCACCGGCTCGTCAAACCCACATAACCACGCAATTGGGCTTGTAGGGCTTCCCGTTACAACAGCCGGTCTGAATGTTAAAACTGTATTTTTCAAAAGCTGTGAAGCTTTATTACCCAAGCTAATATGAATAGCACCATTATCAACTGTAATACCCGTTACCCGATTGCCAATCAAAAATTTACTTGCTGGCACACCTGCTTGTTCATTGCTTGCTGGAAAACGCCTGTTTTCAAGATAATAAACCGTAACGTCTTCTCTAATGGCAGCAGCCATTGCAAGTGGGTCAACAAGTTCTGCTCGTTGTATATACTTACTGTATTGAGGTAGCGCAACCGCAGCTAAAATACCAATAATAGACACCACCACCATCAACTCTATTAACGTAAATCCTTTTGTTCTCATAGCACTTCTCCTAGCATAAATAGTGGTTGATAAGCCGCTTTCACAAATAAGCAAATAGACACAACAATGACCAAACCATAAACAATAACGAGCTTACTTATAAAGCTTTTAATATGTGTGTTAAATAACTTTAGCTGCTGCTTTAATAACGCTTTAAATTCTTCTTGGGTTTCTAAACCTAGCAGCTCGCATTGAGCTAAGTGCTGGGTTTGAGGTGTAGAGGCTTTAACACCCTTTTTATGATTACTTGGAAATAATAGCGTGGTAATTAAAGAGTTATGCTCATTAATTAATTGACGAGGAATAAGAAATTTAAATAAACCCGAAAAAGGCTTTAGCTCTGTGAGAGCACTTACATTTTTTAGCTTTAAAATAACGGTAAAAATAACACTCAGCAATAAAAAGAGTAAAATAATTGGCACATACCAGTACGTAAAATAATCATCAAATACATGATTTAAAGAAATAGTATGCTTGCTATATATCTCTACAAAAGTAGGCACAACAAAAGACTGATACAACAAAGAGGATAAAACATAAATAACAAATACAATGGTTAAGTAACTAAGCCAGCCCTTGTGCTCAAACTTAAATTCGTTAACTAATTCCGGTAAACATTGATAATACGCAGCTTGCTTTTGCGATGTTGCTTCATCTTGAGATGCAATTTGCGCCACCAGATTATGCGCTAATTTACTATGCGACCCGCTATTGCCATACATATTTAAATGGGACTGTGTACTTAGCTCATCTTTTTGCTCTGTACTTAGTGTTTTAGAGCTATTAACACGGCAAATATAGCCAAACTGATTCCAATTCATACTTTATCCTTTTGTTAGATAAAGTAATTTGCCATAAATTAGGCTAAATAGGAACTTAAGTAGCTTGTTTTTAAGCCATTACAGGTCGCATTCTATAGTATTGCATACAACCAAATTGCACAGCATTGGTAAGCAATAGCATAATAAACATAAGTAAGTGCGCCGTGCTTGGAGCAACTGTCGTAAGCTCAACAACTAAGCCGCAAATACCAGCAATAAACTGCAAGCTAAAGTAGCGCGCGCTTAAATTATTCACATTACCCGTACGCAATGTTTTATAAGTTTGCGGCATAACACGTACCGAACTCATCACAAGACCAACATACGTTAAAGCGCTTAATACCGTTGCAGTATCAAGGCTTGAATTTAAAAGCAGTGAAAAAGGCAGTAACGAAAAACCTAGCATAGTAACCAGCTGTACACGTTCTCGTTTAGCTGCGTTGAAACGTGCAAAAAAATATAAAATAAGCCCGCTTAATGCACCGGTTACAATAAATGGTAACGCAATATAATAGCGCTCAAAGAAAATATTGTAGGTTATAAAATAAAGGCTTTGTGCTAATCCAAATGTCATCATTAATAGTGACAAACCAGAGACACTACGATTTTTTCGAATTTTGTTTAGTAATGGTAAAAAACTAAAAACCAAAATAAAAGAAGACAATATAGGCAAATAATGCGCCAAAGCAACCTCGCTCGTTATATAAATGTTAATTAAAAACAGAAATAAAAACATTTAATAAACATCTGTTTTTAAAAGGCTTTTACTATGAGCGCGGCATTGTAGAGCCGCGTAAATTTAACTCAACTAAATAAGACATTCTTATTTTAGGTACTGGCAAGCTAGGTATACAAAAACCGTAGAATTAAGTTCACGGTTTACTTATTTAATAGGAAACCTACTCACAAGCTATCAAATGAAAATGATAGTTGTTATCATGCGCAAGTCATTAACTGCAATATATAAAACTATCTATGAGAAAAACTCTTTTTAAAATTCACAGTTGGATCGCTCTTATAGCTCTCATTCCCTTGATTGTTATTAGTATTACAGGGAGCGTATTAGTTTTTAAAAGTGAAATAGATGGCTTACTTATGCCAAGCAGTCACTATGTTATAAAAGCACTGCCAGAGCGCATGCCAATCGACAAATTAATCGCAAAAACAGAGCTTGCTTACCCTGAGTATGTAGTAGGTAGTTGGGAAATATTTAACGATGATACTGCTGATCGGGTTTACTTAGTTAAACGCGGGACAGAGCAATGGTATAAGTTTCATTTAAACCAGTATACGGGTGACATTTTGTCAGAGCCTGTTGGTACCAGCCATTATTTTACTGATTGGTTTTTAGAACTGCATTACACCTTTTTACTTAACGACTTTAAAAACCTGCCAGGGCAAACAGGCACAGTACTAGGCTTCTTTTTTGCTCTGTTTTTATTGGTATTAGGTATTACAGGACTTATTATTTATCGTAAATTTTGGCAGCGCCTATTTAGTGTGCGCTGGCGTGCAACACTGCAAATTGTACTTAGCGACATTCATAAGATGACGGGGGTGATAGGGTCGCCCATCATTATTATTTTAGCTATTACAGGTGGCTACTTTAACTGGGCGGTGTGGTATCACGAAGTTATTGAACACGCTGAGGAAGAGCACTTCGTACTAACCAAAAACTTGCACAGTAGCGATATTTCGTTTCAACACATACTTGATGACAGTAAAAAGCAAATACCCACTTTTAATGGTACGTTTTTAGTTATGCCACTCGAGCCTGACGAAAATATCACCTTATTCGGCGAAGTCGATACAAATAACCCACTTGCGAGCGAATATGCCAATACGGTTAGCTACGATAAGCAAACAGGCGAACATTTAACTAACTGGGATATTCGCGAAGTTGGCGTTGGCTGGCAAGTAATTGATAGCTTTAGAAAACTTCATTTTGGCTACTTTGCAGGGCTAATAAGTAAAATACTGTGGTGCGTAATTGGTTTGAGCCCAGTGTGGCTAGCAGGTACTGGTTTTTACTTGTGGTTTACCCGCCGTAAACGTAAAAAACAATCACAAAAAAATCGCTCAAGTAAACGCAGTACAGCAAGTGCTTGATTAAAAACCCACCACATTGTAATGTAAAATTTAACAATGGAGTGGGTTTATGATGTTTTATAAAATAGCAGTCTGTATTACTTTTTTATATTTAGTTGGATGTAACACAACCAAGGTTCACCAAGTAGAACAACAAATAGAGCTTGAACAACTATTAAACCATTCTTTGTTTAATAAACTCGACACTCCTTCTGAGTACAGTATTTTCGAGCTGCCAAATGCTGAAAAAGAAAAATTTTTAGCCTATGCCGAAAAACAAAAACAGTCTGAAATCCGTCATGACCGCATTATTTACAACTACCTCGAAAGCAACTTAGCTAACTTTAAATACCACGGCGATACACTTACTTCAGCCCAAGCCTTAAAACTTTCGCAAGGCAACTGCATTAGCTTAGCTGTTTTAACACAAAGCTATGCACAAGCTCTCGGATTAGAAACGAGCTTTCAAGAAGTAACAAGTCAGCCTGTATACGCAAAAGAAAATAATGTTGTTTATGTAGCAAGCCACTTTAGAACAAGAGTATACGCCCCAAAAGTAGATAAAAAGGATGATAATATTGTTGAATTTTTCAGAGCGGGCACCTTAATCGACTACTTTCCTACCCGTCGCAGCTTTTATTCAAGCAGTGCAGATTATAACGATTTAGTTTCTAAGTTTTACAGTAATTTAGCTGCAACAGCGCTAGCAGACAAACAGCTGGATATTGCTTACTCACTTATTCTACAAGCAAACAAATACACTCCCAATGATCCTGAATTATTTAATATAGCGGGCATTTTGCATCGTCGGGCTGGTGATTTACAAAGCGCTAAAAACATCTATCAAACAGCACTTAGTAATAATGAAATAAGCATTAATTTAATCAGAAACTATCAGCTTTTAGCTAAAAAATTAGGCGACAAAGAGCTGGTTAAAGAGCTCACTTCACAATTAGTTAATAAAGAAAAAGACCCATACGAATTACTAGTAATCGCTAAAAACGACTTACAAGCTGGCCACGCTCATCAGGCTAAAGCACACCTTGAGCAAGCTATTACTAAAGCGCCTTACATTGCTGAGTTATACTTGGAACTCGCAAAAGTTCGCTATCAACAAGGTAATATTAAACAAACACAAACCTTACTTGAGAAAGCTATCGAACTAGAACGTGATAACCAAAAAATCGATGTATATCAAGCTAAGTTACTATCCTTGCAGATGGATAAGTAACTTAGTCAATTGATATTTATAGCGAATAATAAAAGCTCAGCCACGCTCGCATTTCATCTTCAAAACTGTCGCCTTCTACTCGCGACAGTCCCATATTAAACGTTAAATCGTTTACACCAGCAGGCCCCATTCCAAAACTAAAGTCACCTTGGTACTTTAAGCCGTAGCTTTGTGCGTATACGGTGTCGTCGAGTTGATGTTGCTTATAATAAAGCCACGGCATACCTTCTTTTAAGCTAAACCCACCACCATAACCTTGATAGCGCTTTGCAGCTGCGCTATAAAAAGGCAGCTCAGATGAAAGTACATATTCACTATTTTGCTGCTGATTAATAAGATTTGAGCTAAAGCCACCTAATGCAAGGCTGCTGTCATCACGTTGCTTTTGATCAAAGTTTGCATAAAGAGGAATACCAAACGCTTTACCAAAAATTTTGGCGGCTAAATCGTAACCTTGCCAATTATTACTTTTGGTGCTGCCATCGTACCAACTCGCATAAAGGCTTTGGCCTATTACAAAGTCTTGACGATCATATTGCCAATTTTGGGCAACGCCTAAACGCGTCCAATTTTTATGGCTTTGTTTATAATCAGTGTAATTGTAGGCAAACTCTGGCGTTAAACTTAGCTGCCCAAATTTAACAGGGTAACTTATTGCAGCAAAACCACCACGGGCATCCATATCTGCATTTAGGCTTTGTTGATACTGCCGCGATGTATTCAAATTATAGTCAAACAGTGCAAGTTTCAGTTTTACATCAAGCGCATTATATTTTGCCTGCACATAACCACCGTGCAGTGCTCCATCGTGTAAATCAGTGCTATATCCTGCTTGCAAGTCGAGCTGTTTTAATAAATCGCTACTTTTAATACTTAAATCTAACAAACTGGTAGAAGCCGAATAATACTGCGTCCCTAGTGCAAAAGTAGCGTGCTGGTCGAGCACGTTGTAATTTGTTTGCTGCGTTGTTTGGTGCGTATATACTTTAGCTTTTGGAAGCGTATGTTCGTTTACAATGAGCAGCGGTGCTTTTTTATTAGCCGAAAATTCAGTAACTACAGTGCTGTTTATAGCTTTTGGCAATGTTTTTACATTTGGCCCATCTGCGGTTATCGAAAAATAGAGTAACGAGCCATCGGCCATTTCAATCGGGTGGGCAACTGCTTCCTGCCCCTGAGTTAACTTGGTAAGTGTTTTACTCTCTATGTTGTAGTTATAAATATCAGTAGCGCTATTTAAGCCTGCAACAAAGTAAAGTGACTCGCCATTAAAACTAAAGCTCGGCTGGCTTAAATATTGATACCCGTTTGGCATAGGTACTAGTTGCTGTTGTTCGCCGCTTACACCTTGTATATACAACTGCCAGTTTTCATTTAATGACGTTGATAAATAAGCTAATTTAGTTTCATCAGGACTGAGTATTGGGTAATCGTAAGTTGTCTCAAGGCTTTTTGTAAATAATGGAGTGATGGTTTGAGTATTGAGATCAACCTTTACTAATTCAGAGTAGCCATCTCTTATTTGCTCGCCATACAAGGTTTCACCGTTACTGGTTACGCTAAATCGTCGTATACCAGCAAGTTCGGTAAGCTGTGTAATATTTCCAGTGTCAGTGTTATAGCTAAATATGTCAGACACTTTGTTATAAATACCCGACTCTTCATTGCTGTACGCATTAAAATACAACGTTGTGTTATTTACCCATTGCGGGTTTGCGATACCGGCTCGATTAATTTGATTAAGCACTTGTTTTTGTTCGCGCTTAAACACACTTGGCGCTGTATCGGGGATGTCCTGTGCATCGTTTTTGAGTAGCTCTTTTTGCGCTTTAGTAAACTCCTCTTGCGCCTTTATGTTGTCGTCCGTGCTATAAATTACAAGCTTGGTATTACTCTCTTTATCTCGCTCAACAATCGCAATCTTACTACCATCTTTTGAAAGTGCTGGGTTACTTGCATATAAGTTAAGCTCAAGCCAAAGTTCACTATTAAGTAACACCTCCCCTTGCTCTATTTGCATTGCTTTATAGGTATATTCAGCTATAAATCGGCGATATAGCTTGGCTGAACTTTGCCCAAACACACCGCTAAATGCCTCATCAAAATCACGCGTTTTTACGCCTTGCATTCGCGTCCAAACACTATCGAGTGTTTGCTCTGAATAGTTTTCCTCTAACCAATTTAAAAAGCGACTACCCATTAAATATGCCATTGAGCCGCCCATAAAGCCCTGCTCGCCATTTAATTGCCCATAGGTTGGCAAAGCACCTTGCTGAGCAAATTCTCGCAGTATTGACTCTGAGTAGTTATCAAATAAACGCCCACGACCCGTCATTTTAGACTCAATCAATGTGGCATAACCTTCGGCTACCCAGCGCGGTGTATCACTGTAAGTTAAGTCGTATAAATCCCATATGCCACGTACTTTTTGCTGCCAGTCATTGCGTGTAGGCTGTGCTAAGTGTACTAAGTGAATATATTCATGCAGTACAAGTAACTGCTGCCAGCCAGCGCTGTTTGATATAACGGTGTCGGATTGTGGTGGGGTTGTAAAAAGCGCCATTACAGGATTATTTGAGGTAGGTAGCGCAAAGCCATTTGCCGCATTTAGGGGATCAAACACCACTACATCAACTGTTTTATCAAGTGCTCGGTTTTGCTGCTCAAGCACTTTGGTGCGTACTATTTCAAGCTCTGCTGCAGTTGATTTAGCAAAATCAGCATGCTCAACACTGTAGTGAATGTTGAAATGTTCGGTATGAATAGTTTGCCAATCGGCTGCAAAGCTCGGTGCTGCTAGTAATAAAGCTGATGCGATAAGTGTTTTTTTCATGAGCGTCCCTAAAAGAATTTCTTAATACCATCTAGGGTATTATTAAGTATCTTTCATGGGCAGTAAGAAAGTGTAATAAAACATGTGAAAATGGGTATTTACACACGTTTTATTAGGGTAATTTACATCCAGCTGCGAGTATCTGACTCAATCTGTTTGATTGTAAAATCAATAATAAAGTCAGCATCTTGCTGCTTTATGTAGGGCATAAATACAAAGCCTGAAGCAAGTTGTATATACAGGCTTTTTAAGCCTGACTTTCTCATTAGGTACGTACTTATACTGCGCGCACTTTGCGCTTTATAAAGCTCAAAAACACGGTAATGAACGCCAATCATACCTTTGCGTACAACCATGTAAAATCGGCCATTATCCTCATGCATGTAATAACCATAACGCTGATACGACAAAGTCACCAAGCCAGAAAACACCACCAAAACACCAAGGCTTATCAGAGTATTAATATCAGCAATAAAACAAAAGCCAAACACTAATACACTGGGTAACAGTGAATAAAAGCCTAAATTTTTATACAAAAGCGCTCGCTCTGCGCGCTTAAAAGCGAGTTTTTTACTATTAAACCACGGGTAAATCCATTGGCATACACTATCAACTTGTTCGCTATTTAATACAGGTAGTACTAACGTTTGTTTATTTTTTTTAGCCGCCACACCGGCTGCTATTCCGCCGCTACTTGCTTGTAAACACTCAACGGTAAATCGCTTTAGTAATCGCCCCATTAGGTTTTGTTTAATAACAATAGATTGCACCTTGTCCATGCTCATTGAAAGCTGATGACGCTCTAACAAGCCAGCAATACGTTTAAACTTTTGACCTTTAAAATAAAGCTCAAAGTTATAAAAGCGAATAAGCGACATAGTCACCGATAGCATTACAGCCACCAAAACTAGCAAAACAATTAAGGTGATCATCGCAAAGGTAGCAGCACTTGCCAGCATACCAAGCTCTTGTTGATAAAAGCCTTCTACTTTCGCAATAATTTGCTTCTCTAAAAAATCAACAATTAGGTTTATAAAAGGGGCCAAAGCAGCCATTGCAAAAATGGCCATATTCGACATCAAACCAAATTTGGCTATTTCTTTATTGCTAATGCTTAGGCTGTTTTCGATAGTGTCTGTTTCGCTTTGTTCAGTATTTGGTACTTCTTGCTGTTGCTGCGCTTTAAAATCAAATATTTGTTTACGCATTTGCTGTGCATAATCTTTAGTGACACCAGGTAAAACAACTTCTTGCGACACACTGCCTGCGGCATCAAAAATACAATTAACTAAGTTTACGGGGGTAAAATAAAACGGCTCGGCAATATTAACGTTTTGCACGCGGCCAAATTTAAGCGTAAGTCGCTCTTTTTTAAATACACCTTTGTTAAGCAATATTTCGTTGTCGCTACTAATACTAAACTTAAAATTTAAATAATATAAAAATGAGTAAACAAGTAGCAAAATTAGTGCAATACCGCCTGCAACCTGCGCCCAAAACAACTTATTTTCTACTTGAGTAACAAACACGACAAGCATGGGCAGTAAGTTTAAAAGGCCATCTTTTACAAAGCGCACACTAAAGTGCACAACAAAGTATAAAAGTGCCCAGGGCGATACTTTCTGCCAGTAAATAGGGCTGGCTTTATCTTCGATAGTTGTATTATTCATCGACTAAAGCTGCCTGAGTAGTTGCGTCGTCTTGGCGGTAGTTTTGTACAAATTGGCGCATATTTTTACAATCATCATGGGTTAGCCCGCTAATTTGTAAATCGGCACTTACACCGCCAGCGCTAAATAATTTAATGCTTGCAAGGCTAAGTTTTCGCTCTATTGGCCCTTGGTGTATTTCCATATGCTGTACACGCGCTAAAGGTAATACCGTCACTTGTTGCCAAATAACGCCTTTTTTAAAAGCAATGTCATGATCTCGCACTGCAAAACCTCGCAACCTCACACTTATCATGTTGTACGCCATAGATACGGCCACCAAAATTGGCATGCCAATTAGTAAATATGTTTGTGCGTTATTAGCAAAGGCTTCATTAAAATAACAAACAGCAATAAGCGCTCCAATTAGCGGTACATAAAACAGAAGCGAGCTAAGTTGTGTATGTAATAAGGCTTTATCAGCCAATGGCTTAAAGCTAATATCACTATGCTTTGGTAAATCCATTATTTGTTGATTGTTAAACACTATTTGTCCCTATTTCTGCTTTTAATTATGACTAGCTTACCAACTAATGGTGGTTATTAAGGTGTGGCTTTGTTTTGGCTCAAGCGTTACTTTATCTGTCAGTACATTAGCGGCCTCTAGGCAGAGCATTGTTTTATATTCATCGTCAGCAAAGTTAGATAAGCGTTTTGATTTTTCTATCCACGGGTTCCACAGTACACACGAACTTGAGTTTTCGCGGCTCACATTAATAACACCCTCTGGCGTATTAATGGTTTGCATTGTACTTGCTTGTGTATAAACCATGTCGGTTTCGCGATTAAAGCTTACAACATCATTTTGTACAAATGGCCCTTCACTAAACTCAATATATTGCGCGCCTTGCAAACCATCAACATGGGTATTTGTAATATCTGAGGTTGGAAAATAGGTATGCAGTGCTTGAGTAAAGCTAAATGGCACACTTCCTAAGTTAGTGGTCGTTAAGCGAACCTGTAATTTATCGCTTAATATAAACTCAACTTTTAATGCACACTGATGCGGCCAATACGTTGTATTAACAAGTTTCATGGGGAGCTTTAAACTAACTGTAATTTGCTCATCAGATTCGTGTACTTCATCGGCTTGCCATACGCTTGTGCGCGCAAAACCGTGGGCAGGCCACCCATCATTAGCGTGTGTACCAAACCACGGCCAACAAATAGGAATACCACCTCGAATACTCGCCCCTTCTTGATAGGTTTCCTCTTGTGAAACCCAAATAAGTGGCTTGTTATTTTTAGGGATAAACTCGGTAATTTGCCCACCTTGCAAAAATATTTTTGCGTCGCACTTTTCACTAGCTACTTTAATAAACTCAAGTCCGGATTCGCTTTGCTCAATGCTAACTGATGGCGATAATTTCATACCTTCCCCTATAATACTGATACTAAAGATTTTTAATGTTTACATCTAAACAATAATGCATGCTTAAAGTATACGCTATTGATATTAAATATTGATTGCTGAATTTGTTCATTGCCGATTAATACATATACAGTAAACTCACAAACAATTACTTTGTACTAACAGCTGTAAATGAATAATACTAAAGTCTATACAATAAGACTTGCCAATTATTCACAACATACGTACTGTGCGCAACTTAATGCACACAAGGTGCTAAGAAAATTTACCAATATTTAAACAATATAATTTTACATTAGTTACTGCTCTAACTATTAAAAACCAATAAAAGCGGGCTAAAGTACAATATATTATTTGAATTCAATTTATTTGATGTGTAACATTTCGCGATTACGGCAAACTACCGCCCCATCGACGAGATAAGCAAATGCAAAAATATGACGAGTTATTGGTTTCTTTACGTAAAGTTATCCGCGCGATTGACTTACATTCTAAGCAGCTAAATAAAACTTCGGGTTTAACTGGCCCACAATTGCTTATAATGCAAGAAGTGCAAAAAACCGATGGAATAACGGCGAGCCGTATTGCTCAAAATGTAAATTTAAGCCCAGCAACGGTCACCAATATTCTCGACAGAATAGAAAGCAGAAACTTAGTAACACGCGTACGCAGTCAAATGGATAAACGCAGAGTGAGCTTATACCTCACCGATAAAGGAAAAGAGTTACTTGATAAAGCACCTCAGCCATTGCAAGAACACTTTATTGAAAAGTTTTCTGCACTTGCTGAATGGGAACAGAGCCTTTTACTCTCATCAATGCAGCGTGTAGCCGCAATGATGGATGCAGATAAATTAGATGCATCGCCCCTTCTAGAAGTTGGTGCGCTTACTCAAGCTCCTAAAGAATAAATAATAAAAAAAATACATAGTTTTTGTACTTACCCTAAACGTAAGGCGTTTTTTTACGTCTTGAATTTTTTATTTTTTAATCAAAATCTGAGCGGCAATTATGACTAAACTCTCAAAATTAACACTAGCACTAGTTCTAGGTGGTGTTACAAGTACTTCTTATGCGTCTGATGATCTAGACACGTTACAAAGCCAACTTAAGCAGTTAAAGCAACAAATGCAACTGCTTGAAAATAAGTTAGCTGATGAAAAAACAAAACAGCAAAAAATTAATGAGCAACACAAGCAAGAAGTTGCAAAAATTAGTAAAAAAGCTGATAACAAAGAAGTTGTTGTTGCTGCCGCTGAATCTGAGAAAAAAGACGAAGGCGTTAAAATTGGTGGTGCAGTGCGTTTTAATTACAGCACTAATTCATACGATGAAGACACTCAAGATCGTAGCGGCGACTTAGACTTTGAAGTATTTCGCATTAACTTATCTGGCGAAATAAACGATATTTCTGTTAATGGTGATTTTCGCTTTTACGATTACATGACCATTGTTAAGTATGCATACTTAGGTTACGAATTTACTGATGGCTGGGAAGCACAAGCTGGTATTGCACCTGTCCCTTTTGGTAATGGCCCATACAACTCACACAGCTACTTTTTTAGCACTAACTACTATGTTGGCCTAGAAGACGACTTTGACTTGGGTGTAACAGTAAACCGTAAACTAAAAGATAACTGGAAACTAGACCTAGGCTTTTTCAAAAATGATGAAGTAGGCGGCGTTGATGGCAGCTCTGAAGTTAACGAGCGTTACTCTTTTGATATAGTTGGTAGCCGTGCAACAACCGAAGGCACATACGATGCACCTGGCTCTCGCCTTGGTGAATACAACACATTTGCAGCTCGTACAGTGTACCAAATTGAGCATGGCGAAAACGCTAAAACCGATGTGGGTGTATCACTATTAAGCGGTGGCTTACATGATGGTAACGACCGTGCAGGTAACTACGGCGCATGGGCGTTCCACGTAAACAGCCAAATAAATAACTGGAATATTCAATTTCAGCACGGTGAGTACGACTACGACCTAGACGACAACAGCAACCGCTTTGTTGTAGGTGCGTTTGACTACTACGATACCGTATCAAGCGAAGCTACTATGACTAACTTTAACGTAGCTTACGACCTATCGGTTGATTTAGGCCCTATAACAGGCGTACAGTTTTACAACGATTACGGCATCATTTATGACAAATCTGACGACAGTGCAGATACATGGATGAACGTAACAGGTATGAGCGTATCAGCAGGCCCGTTATTTACGTACTTTGACTTTATTCAAGCACGTAACCAGCCATTTATTGGCGGAACAATTATTGGTGATGGCGATACAGAGCGTCGCTTTAACATCAACGTAGGTTACTACTTCTAGATAAGTAAAACCTATTTTATAAATTTAAAAGGGCAAACTTAGTTTGCCCTTTTTTATGTTTTTACACTTCGATTTTATAACTATTTGGCCTACAATCGAAAGTATCAGCCATTACTAAAAAGAGCCTAAGTGAATATAAAAGCAGTGTTTATTTGTTATAAAAACTTATGGTTTAAGGCACTTGGCTTAATACTTGTAGCCTTGGGTATTATTGGCATTGTGCTGCCGGTCATGCCTACCACTATATTTTTTATTTTAGCGCTCACCTGCTTTACTCGCTCATCACCCGCGCTTGAACAATGGCTGTTAAACCACCCTCGTTACGGTGTAACTTTGCAGCAATGGCAAGCCCATAAAGTAGTGCCTGTAAAAGCCAAATGCTACGCCGCCATTGGCATGTTAATTGGATTTACATTTTTACTGTATTCAGCCGCCCCTATTTGGGTTATTTATCTCGTTGCAGTAATAGAAGTATTGGTAATGATTTACCTTATTTTAAGACCTTCCAGCCCTCCTAAGCGTTAAATATTCATTTTTTACCTACTTACCGCCTTTGTTTTAAAGTTTTTATGTAAAGATAAGTAAGTAAATTTGTAATAGCTAATGCAAATCATTATCATGTTGTAAATTTAATTTATTTACTGTTTTTATGTCGTTTATTAACAAGCGGGCTTTGTATAGCACAAGCCGTGCTCTACATATTTATATTTCTACAGCTTTGTTTTTTTTGCTTATCTTATTTTGCGTTAGCGGCATTGTGCTCAACCATATTGATTGGCTTAAAAACGATAAAAATAATGGCCAAGTAACGGCGGTAATTCCAGCAGAGCTAGTTACCAAAGCGAATGAGCAGCTAAATACGCTGCCAACGCTTTACCCTGAAATAGAAGCTTACCTAGCCGAGCAATATGCACTTACAAAAGTAAAAAGCATTGAGTGGGAAAAAGAAGACGCGCTTGTCATGCTCGACTACCCACTGCCTGCTGGGTTTGCCTACGCAGAGCTTGATTTTACAACTGGCGAGCTAAATCTTGATTACCAAACAGGTGGCTTTTTAAGCCTTATTGGCGACTTACATAAAGGCCGCCACAGCGGTGAAGTATGGAGTTGGGTAATTGATATATCTGCCGTGCTAATGATTTTATTTGCCATCACCGGCATGATTATTTTGTTTCAAAATAGAAAAAAACGCTTAGCAGGAATATGGATAACCGCACTAGGAGTGGCAACTCCACTGGTTATTTATTTATGTTGGGTTCCACAAATAAAAGGAGTGTCTTAATGGTTAAATTTAAATTATTTATAAGCGCCGCATTACTGCTCGTAGCTGCGTTTTTTCAAACAATGGCGCATGCAAAAACACCACAGCTAGAGGTTGAATTAACGCTTCCTGACTTAGAAGTACAACCGTATCACCGCCCATACGTTGCAGTTTGGCTTGAAACACCAGAGCGCAAACACGTTACAACGCTTGCACTGTGGGTGCAAAAAGCAGAATGGTTTAAAGACTTACGCCAATGGTGGCGTAAAGCCGGTAAAAGCGATGCCAACTTTGACGGCATTAGCGGCGCAACAAAACGCGCAGGTACTTACACCATAAATTGGCAAGGTAATGATTTAGACGGTAACCCAGTAAAACCAGGTAAATACTTACTAAATATTGAAGTTGTACGCGAAGAAGGCGGCAGAGACTACACCCGCGTTGAGCTCGATTTAACTAAATCAGGCAAACTAACAATTGATGGTAAAAACGAGTTTTCTAAAAGCTTCGTCACTGTAAGCACTAAGTAGCTGCTACTTAATCATTTGAATTTAAGGAAATACAATGAAAATTAATTTATTAAAAACGGCATTAATCGGCGCATTGAGCTTATCTGCTTTAGTGTCAACTTCAGCAAGTGCACACGGACGTTGGTTACTACCTTCGCATACATCTTTATCAGGCGATAAAGCGCATTACGTAATGATTGACGCTAGTATCTCTAACGAAATGTTTGCACC
This sequence comes from Pseudoalteromonas sp. SR43-2, assembly GCF_014163885.1. Taxonomy (NCBI): domain Bacteria; kingdom Pseudomonadati; phylum Pseudomonadota; class Gammaproteobacteria; order Alteromonadales; family Pseudoalteromonadaceae; genus Pseudoalteromonas; species Pseudoalteromonas sp. SR43-2. The sequence goes on from NZ_JACJED010000012.1 coordinate 92,660, forward strand.
AGACAAAGCCTTTAAACCTAAAGAAAAAGGCGCCGAGTACGACGACACATTATTAATGGCACTTGCGCCTAATGGTGAGCCAGTAAGCGACACCATTCGTGCTTATTACTTAAAGCGTAAAAGCTCAGCTGCAGTAAGCTTAACAGAGCAAGGCACTTACCATATTGCAATGACCCAAAAGCCAATGTACATGACCTTCTATAAAAACGAAGAAGGTAAGCGCAAGCGCGTATTTGGTAAAAAAACAGAAGCCGAGTTACCTAGCAATGCAAAAGATGTAACAACAACGAAGGTTGTTTCAACAGTAGATACATTTGTAAGCCGAAATGGCACCTCAAAACCTGCACAGCTAGGTTTAGGCTTAGAGCTTAGCGGTCCAACGCATCCAAACGATTTATTTGTAGGTGAACAAGCACGTTTTCAGTTACTACAAGATGGTAAATCTGCTGGTGAAGGCGTTGAAGTAAGTATTTTAAAAGGCGACACACGCTACCGTAACGAGCGTGGCGAAGTAAAAGTAACGACCGATAAAGACGGTATGTTTACAATTACGTGGAAAGAGCCAGGCCTATACCTAATCGAAACCTCTAACAAGGTTACCGTAAATGAAGAAGGCGTAGATGCAGGACGTTATGCATTATTTACAACGCTTGAAGTTGCCCCTGAATAATTTAAATTACTAAATTTAAAAAAATTGAAAGGCCAAGCATTTGCTTGGCCTTTTTACCTCTTACTAACTTTTATCTAAAACCCCCTTGAATTCGCAACCATTCGACACAAGATTGCAACTACAACGATCCAAACGCCTATATCGCGTGTAAACACTGGGGCGTGTTGGCCTTTGTGGATTGAAATTTGTTCAATCTAGGAGCGATTTAATCGCGGCGCGAGGTTTGTAACCTAGTGGGCTAAGTAAAAACTGAGCAACAAAGAGTTAATCGTTCCTAGAAAGAACCCAAAGGGCAGCGCATGTTTGGCATTTATGCTGCGTTATCGCCTATTTATGGGGAGTAACCACACTACATAGGCTCTGCCTTGCCTAAAAGCCAAACATACTGCTGCAAATTCAATCACCAAGGCAACACGCCCCAACTTACTTGTTAACAACTTAGAATATCTTAGATAGTTTTTATCTTTGCACTAGGGTAGTCGCTTCTATATGATGCGCTCCTTTTTAAAATCAATAGTCAGCAGCCCTCAAGGGAATCAACATCATGTTAAAGCCATTATCAGCCAAAAAAGTAGCACTTAGCCTGGCCGTTTCTTCTGCACTTAGTGCACCCTATTCTTCTGTATTTGCTGCAGAACAAGATGTTCAAGCCGAAAAAAGCATTGAAGTGATTTCAGTAACAGGTACTCGCAGAAGCTTACGCAGTATTGCCGAAAGCTCAGTACCTGTAGATATTATTACCAGCGGTGATATGCAAAGTACGGGTCAGCTAGAAATAAGCCAAATACTAGCAAACCAAGTACCTAGCTTTAACTACCCAAGTGCCACTATGGGTGATGGTACTGACCATGCAAAACCAGCTGTTTTACGTGGATTAGCACCCGATCACACATTAGTACTTATAAACGGTAAGCGCCGCCATGCCGGTGCGCTATTAAACTTAGCGGGTGTTGTTGGCCGAGGCTCTACCGCTGTTGATTTGAACATGATCCCAACCTCTGCAATTAAACGTGTTGAAGTACTACGTGATGGCGCAGCCGCACAGTACGGTTCTGATGCAATTGCTGGGGTAATTAACATTGTACTTAAAGATGCCTCAGAAGGCGGCAGCGTTAGCGTAACGTACGGTAAATACGATACTCAAATGGCTGGTGTATCTCAGCTAGAAAGCACCTATGCAGACGCAAACGGCGACTTAGCGTTTAATACCGGTGGCGACAGAGAAGTAAACGACGGTGCAACACGCACTGTTAGTGCAAACTCTGGTTTTGCGTTATCTGATAATGGCTTTGTAAACGTATCAATTGAATACCGCGATAACGACTCAACGCAACGCTCAGGCTTTGACCCACGCGAACAATACAGCCGTCTTGATGATGGCACCCTAGACCCACGCGAATTTACTATCGATCGTTACAACCACCGTTTTGGTAAAGCCGACCTTGAAGATTACGCGTTGTTTTACAACATGGGTTACGATTTAAATAACGGCTTAAACCTTTATTCATTTGGTAGCTACTCAAAGCGTGAAGGTAATTCAGGTGGTTTTTACCGCCGAGCAAAAGACAGCCGTAACGTTTTAGAAGTGTACCCAGATGGCTTTTTGCCGCAAATTGAAACTGACGTACAAGACTACTCATTTGCACTGGGCTTACAAGGCGAAACTAACGACTGGACATGGGATGTAAGTACCAACTACGGCCGCAACGACTTTGGTTTCGGTGTTGTAAATAGTATTAACACATCACTAGGTGCCGACAGCCCAACCGAATTTGACAACGGTGCATTGGTTTACGATCAGTTTTTAGTAAACGCAACGGCCAATACCACACTCGATTTAGGCTTACCTGATGACGTATTTTTTACCGTAGGTACTGAATACCGCCACGAAAGCTACAAAATAGAAGAAGGCGAAGAAGCGTCTTACATCACCGCACTTGATAGCGACGGTAACCCAATTGCAGCCGGTGGCGCGCAAGTACTTGCTGGTTTTGGACCAGAAAGTGCGACTGACGAAAGCCGTCATAACATCGCTTTATTTGTTGAGTTTGATACCTACTTAACAGAAAAATGGAACGTCGTTTTAGCGGGTCGTTATGAAGATTACAGCGACTTTGGTGATACATTTACTTCTAAGCTTGCTTCGCGTTACAGCATTACTGAAAACCTATCACTGCGCGGTGCAATTAGCACAGGTTTCCGTGCGCCATCTTTAGCGCAAAGCTCGTACCGCCAAATATCAACCGTACTTGAGAACAACCAACCATTTGAAGTTGGTTTATTCCCTACTGATTCTGCAGCAGCGCAAGCGCTAGGTGCCCAGCCATTAGATGCTGAAGAGTCAGTAAACGTTACAGCTGGCTTTATTTACACTCAAGGGAGCTTTAGCTTAACCGTTGATGCATACCGTATTGATATTGATGACCGTATTGTATTGTCTGAAAACCTAGAGGGCGATGCCGTAGTAGAAATACTACAAAATGCCGGTGAGCTAAACACCGAAAGCGTACGTTACTTTACCAACGCTATCGACTCGCGCACGCAAGGTGTAGATATAGTAGCCACTTATAACCTAGATTTAGACAACTTAGGTGATTTACGTTTAAACGTAGCTGCTAACTTTAACGATACCGAAGTAACACACGTAAACGACAACCCAGCACAGCTTAACTCACTAGGTGACGACTACGTAGTGTTTGCACGTCGTGAAGTAGGTCGCTTTGAAGAAGGCACGCCAGATAGCAAATGGAACCTATCAGCAGTGTGGAACTTTAACGAATGGCAAACAACGCTTCGTGCCACACGTTATGGTGAAGTCGCTGATATATCAACTACAGCCGATCGCGATGAATACCTAGACCCTAAATGGATCACCGACCTAGAAGTGGCATACCGTCCAGACGAATATTGGAAATTTGCCGTTGGTGCAAACAACTTATTCGATCAGTACCCACAAGCCACCGTGGATAACATTGGTTACTCTGACTTTGGCCAAATATTCCCGTACACACCGTATGCACCTTACGGATTAGACGGACGTTTCCTATACGGTAATATTACTTACAGCTTTTAATTTAAATTTAATGAGTTAAATTAAAATCCGATATGGCATGCCATATCGGATTTTTTATATTTAAAAAATAGTAATAAAAATAACCATCCTAGCTATAATCAAATAAATTCAGCAATAACACCTTCAACATAAATTGCTAACTTTTTATTATTATTAAATTTTTTTTATATGATAAATTGATTATTAGGTTAAGTTAGTTGCTAGTAAGTCATCAAAAAACAACTTAAAACGCCTATAATTAAACTAAGTACGCATAAATACCGTCTTTCTTTGGAGTGAAGTATGAGCTATAAAAACTGGTCAATATCAAAACAAATTGGTGCCCTAGCATTCACTTTAACGTTATGTATTTTTAGTTTAGTGGGACTATCTACCTATTTAATCTCGGCTAATACACTTTCTGAAAAAAGTGAAACTGCGATTAAGTCTGAAATAACCGCTATTTCAGATCTTTTAGAACTCCAATACGACAGCCTACTTGCAATAGCAAAACGCAATGCGACCGTATTTAAAGGTATGTACCCTGGTGAATTTAAAAAAAGCGATCAAAAAGTAATGGTCGTAGATACTATGGTTCCTATTCTTTTACATGATGGTGAACAGGTTAATAACAATATCGATATTGTTGAAAATTACGCTAAATTAACCGGAGGTAACGCCACGGTATTTATGCGAGATGGGGATGATTTTTTTCGCATTACTACCTCTTTAAAAAAGAGTGATGGGCAACGGGCTATTGGCACATATCTAGGAAAAAAACACCCAGGCTATCAGCCTCTTATGAACGGTCAAAGCTATGAAGGTTACGCTAAATTATTCGGCAACGAGTATATGACTGTTTACCAACCAATTAAAAATAAACAAAACCAAGTAATTGGTATTTTATACATAGGCTTTAATATAAACGATGCACTGGCATCGCTGAGAGAGTCTGTTAATAAAATAGTAATTGAAGAAAGCGGTAACTTATTTGTTTTCAGAAATACAAATGATGTAGTTATAGCGGGTAAAGAGGCCGCAGTTGACTCAAAAGTGAACTCCAAAGCACTTGATGGGCTTAATCTAGAGGCAATTAAAAAAGGTCTGTCATTAAAATACAATAGTGAAAATAACACCCCGATGTTTGCTTACAGTAAAACGGTACCTGGGTGGGATTGGACCTTACTTGGTCGTGTAAAAGAAAGCGAACTCACTGAAGAAAGCATAAAACTAATGGTAGTTAACAGCATAACGTCTGTTGGGGGGATCCTTGCTATCTCAATTTTACTTTTTTGGGTGCTAGTAAAAACACTTAAACCATTAAGACAGTTAACACGTAGCGTTGATGCATTAGGTAAAGGTGATTTGTCACAACATTTTTTAAATACCAACACAAATAGTGAAAATGAAATAGACCAAATTACCGCGAGTGTAAGCAGCATGTCGGTTGAACTCAAAAAACTAATACTCGCCTTACAAAACTCTGTAGTTGAGCTGGAAAAGCAAGCGGGCATCTCCAAAAAAATTGCACTCACTAACGGCAAAGAAGCACATGCAATGATGGGGCAAACAGATCTAATAGCCACCGCCATCGAAGAAATGTCAGTATCCATTAAAGATGTAGCCAATAACGCAAATGAAGGCGCTCAACGAACCCAACAAGTTGATGCAGAAGCTCAATTAGGTCGAACACAATTAACCCAAGTTGTTAATGATTTAATGCAACTAAGCCAACAGTTAAATGATAGCCATAACTCTGTAGAAAAAGTAAACACCGCGAGTAACGAAATAAGTAAAGTAACCGAAGTAATTAATGGGATTGCTGAGCAAACAAACTTACTAGCACTTAATGCAGCAATAGAAGCGGCAAGAGCTGGCGAACAAGGTAGAGGGTTTGCAGTTGTAGCCGATGAAGTTAGAACATTAGCGCAGCGCACTCAAAAATCAATTTTAGAAATTAGCCAAACAATTGAACAGCTACAAATACAAGTTACCGCCGCAACTAAACAAATGGAACAAAGCCGTCAGTTGGGTATTAAATCAGCTGAAGAGGGCGAAAAAACAGGAGAGCAACTTAACTTAATCACTCAAAGTATTGGTGATCTAACTCGCTCATCAAATAATATAGCTGAGGCAACAGATCAACAAAGCACCGTTGCAGCAGAAATCACTCAAAACCTACACTCTATAAGCCAACTCGCTAAAGAGGGTGAGTCTCGCACGCAAAGTACTGTAAATTCGGCAAGTGAACTAATGACATTAGCTGAAAAAATTAAGCAACAAATAAGCTACTTCAGAGCACATTAATACCACAGTTAAAGTTTCTAAATTAAACAAAGGATGCATCGCGCATCCTTTTTTATTAATAGTTAGTTATTTTAACCACTTATTAGTATTTCAACTTTCATAAAAAAACACCACCCTATATAAAACAATAACTTACATTTCGGCCTCATTTTTGCTCTATATTGTTTATATAAATACAAACAATAAATACCAAAGGACTAAACATGAGCTCATCAACACAATTAAGTATTGCAAAACCACTTTCACTTATTGGCGGCATTTTATTATTAAGTGGCTGTGTATTTCATATATCGCCAAGCGTTGCCTCAGTAAAGCAAACTCAACAGCTATCACTGCCAAGTAATAATTTAGAATACTTAAATGTGTTAAGCGGCGCAGGTAGCCTTGAAATAAAAGGCTCAAAAACAGCCACCAGCATCAGTGTTGATGCCACTATTTACACAGCCGACATTGAAGACGAATACGAGCTAACGCTCGATCAAGACGGTAAACAGGCAAAGCTTGTTGCCCAAAATAAAAGTCGTAATGGTATTAGCTTTTACAGTGGCCAATCTCCAAGTATTAATTTAGTGGTTACTGTGCCAAGTAATCTAAATTTAGATATTGATGATGGCTCTGGCGACATTTTAATAAGTGCTATGCAAAGCAATATTGATGTAAAAGACGGCTCAGGAGATTTAACGATAAGCGGTGCTAAAAACCTAACTGTTGACGATGGATCAGGTGAAGTAAACTTTGAAAACATCGCAGGTAATTTAGAATTAACCGATGGCTCTGGCAGTATTCATATAAACAACGTAAGCGGCAATGCAACTATTGACGATGGTTCTGGCGAAATGCACGTGAGCAACATAAGTGGTTCGCTAAACGTTGAAGATGGATCGGGTGATTTAGTGATAAGCCATATAAGCGGTGCTGTTAATGTTGATGATAACTCTGGCGACATAGTCATTGAGCATATTGGTTCAAGCGTAACAATTGAAGACGGTTCGGGTGATATTCGCGTTAATCATGCAAAGGGGCTGACTATTACTGAGTCGGGCTCGGGCGATGTAAGTATCGATAATATTAGCGGTTCAGTAAAAGTAGCAGACTAACTTTATTTAAGCGTTATTTAACTGTCATTTAATATACTTTATGCCCTATCAATCTGGGCATAAAGCACTCCCCTCAAAGTATAAATTATTTAAAAGCAGCACAGTTTCACATTAACTATTTCCTAAAATAATGAAAATTTACTTATTTGATTTATTTTTTTTGCTTTATAGCTAATTTAGGTACATATTAGTATTCGACTTTATTAAAAGGATATTAATACTATGAAATGGAAACTCTTAATTCTAATCACGACTCTATTCACGCTTGTTGCATGTGGCTCTGGAGGTTCAGACTCCAAAACAGTAACTAAACCGCTCAGCACTAATACAAAGCCTATTGCGGTTATTACCACCGAGCAATCGGAGTTTAAAGTAAATACCACCCTCGTGTTTAGCGCAGCACAAAGTAGCGACCCCGATGGCGATGCACTCACCTATCAATGGCAATTAGTCAGCAAAAACGAACAAGTAGAAATACCGATTACGGTTAATAATGAAAGTACCGTTGAGTTTTCAGTATCTGAAGCACAAGAGTACCAATTAGTATTAACCGTGAGTGACGGCAAGCTTTCAAGCACACCTGCACAAAAACAACTCACCGTTACTGCAAATACCCAACTAATTGCTAACGCAGGTAGCACACAAACCGTTAAGCAAGGGGATGTTGTGCTTTTAAATGGCGCGCAAAGTAGCACAACCAGCGGCGCCATTAATCAATACAAATGGCAATTTATTACCAAGCCCGTAGCAAGTAATGCAACGCTTGAAAATGCGACTCAAGTAAAAAGCCAGTTTGTTGCCGACGAAATAGGCGAATTTAAAGTTGAGCTTACCGTTACTGATTCACAAGGCGATACAGCAAGCACTGTCGTACTCATAAAGAGTGAATCGCTTAATTCTAACTCATCACCACAAGCGGTTATAAACGTAGAAAATCAAACAATTGCTCCAAATGAAGTTGTTACACTTTACGGAAACCAAAGTACTGATCCCGATAAAAACGATACACTTAGTTATGCTTGGGCAATTACATCAAAACCCCAGGGCAGCACGCCAGCTCTTTCAAACATGCAAAATCATACCGCTGGATTTTCAGCGTCAACAGCTGGAGATTACGCGCTTTCACTCACTGTTACCGACCAACAAAACAAAAGCGATACCGCATCAGTTACTTTAACTGTTACCACAAGTAATAAAGCCCCAGTTGCAACACTTGAATCCGAACGTGATATTACGTTAAACGAATCAACCACTTTGCAGTGCCAACAATGCAGCGACCCCGACGGAGATACGCTGAGTTATAACTGGCAGTTACAAGCTAAGCCTGTAAATAGCGCATCACAGCTCACTAACAGCACATCAGCAACGCCCTCTATTATTGCCGATAAAGAAGGCGACTACGTTGTAGCGCTTACAGTGTCTGATGGGCAATTAAGTTCAAACCAAGCAACCTCAGCACTGCATGCCAGTAGTAATAAAAAGCCTATTACTTTAGTAACTTATGAAACCTCTATAACGGTTGATGAACAAGTTTTACTTGATGCCTCAACTAGTTACGATCCAGAAGGCCAGCCACTAAGTTACCAATGGGAAATCATTTCGTCGCAAGGCCAAGCAACGCTTAGCAGTAATACAATATCAAAACCAACGTTTAGCGCATCAGTAGAGGGGCAAGTTGTTATTTCGTTACGCACTAACGATGGCGTGCAGTTCTCTGACACAAAAACCCTAACAATTGATGTAATACAAAATGCACTGCCAGTAATTAGCTTCACGGGGGAGCAATCACGCTACGATGTAGTGGGCAATACGGTTAAATTTGATGTAAGCCAAAGTTACGACCCAGAGGGAACCACTCTCGATTACGCTTGGACGCTATCAGCCCCTTCAGGCTCGAGCACCGGTTTAAGCAATACAAACCAAAGTATTACCGAATTTATCGCAGATATGACAGGTAGTTACACACTAACCGTTGTCGCAACTGATGCTGATGGATTTTCAAAAAGTGTGCAATTTTCAATTACAGTAACTAACTCTGTACAACTTACCGGTCGTATTAAAGGGCAACTCACTAATGTGCAAAAAGCGGCTATAAGCAATGCACAGCTAACAATTAATGGACAGCAATACAGCACCAACACAAATGGCTTTTTTGATGAAGAGGTTAATTTAGCGCAAGGTGAAAAAATAACGATAACAACAGCAGATCAAAGGCTTGCAGCTGGGGAATACAACTCTGTAGCTATTACGCAAAGCAATTTTACTGTGGATATAGGCCAAAATAGCATGCCCGTTTTACAGGCTGTTGAGGTTTCGGTATTTGTGTGTGCTGAGTTTTCAGGCCCCGACACCGTTAATTTACGTTTTAACATGGTAGATACACTTTTAGCGTCAGATAGCTTTCAATTTAGCTTTGATCAAACAAAACCACTTACTTTGCAAAAAAGCGGAAGTACCTACCTCGATAGCGAATTGGATATCGACCTACCTGCATCAGCCGAATTTGAAGTAACAGTAATTGAAACAAGCGTTGAAAATACAATCAGCTCAAACATTACTATTTACCATTCTGATTCAGGCCAACCAAGCTCAGCAATTATAAGTATTTGTAATATTTAGTCTCCAACAAGCCCTTCAACATAAAGTGCTATTTTTAGCCCAGTAGTTATAACCATTAGTGTTATAACTACTGATAAATAAGCAACTTTGAGCCATATAATCCATTGTATTTTATAAGCAGCTAAGCCATTCTAAAAGCCTTGATGTTATTAGGATAAACGCGTGTTAGAAATTGCTTTAATTTACTTAGCAGCAGCCATAGTAGCTGTCCCTATTGCAAAACGAGTCGGACTTGGCTCAGTATTAGGTTATTTAATTGCCGGAATACTCATTGGCCCTTATGCGCTGGGTGTTGTGGGCGATCAAACCGATGTAATGCACTTCGCTGAATTTGGCGTAGTAATGATGCTGTTTTTAGTTGGTCTTGAACTACAACCTTCGCGTTTATGGACATTACGCCACTCTATTTTAGGGCTTGGCGGCTTGCAAGTTGTGTTAACAGCAGCGGCAATATTTGCATTTTGTTATTGGTTTTTTGCCATGCATTGGCAAACCGCACTCGCCATTGGTTTAATGCTCGCGCTCTCCTCTACTGCTATTGTGTTGCAAAGCCTTGAAGAAAAAGGCTGGCTAAAACAAGAAGCCGGACAAAACGCATTTTCGGTATTGCTGTTTCAAGACATCGCAATTATTCCTATTTTAGCCCTATTGCCACTGCTTGCATTTGCCCCGCAAACTAGCACAAAAGAAATCAGCGATTCGATTATTGCAAGCTGGCCGGTATGGCAACAAGTATGTGTTTCGGTTGCGGTTATTGCCGCTATTATTGCCGGCGGTAAATATGTATCGGCGCCGTTATTTAGATACATTGCCCAAACGCACATGCGTGAAATATTTACTATTTTTGCACTCTTTTTAGTAGTCGCTATTGCACTGGTTATGCAAAGTATTGGTTTATCGCCTGCGCTGGGGACTTTTTTAGCAGGCGTTGTACTTGCCGAGAGTGAATTTAGACACGAATTAGAAGCCGATATAGAGCCCTTTAAAGGCTTACTGTTAGGATTGTTTTTTATAACGGTTGGCGCATCAATTAACTTTGAACTGCTATTCAACGAGTTTAGTACTGTTATTGCCTTAGTGGTTTTACTTATTGTAGTTAAAGCCTGCATTTTATTTGCCCTTGCCGTTACCTTTAAAATTAACAGCAAACAGCAATTATTATTTGCCTTAGCGCTTGCCCAAGGGGGTGAATTTGCCTTTGTACTGTTAAGCGTAACCACTACCTTAAGTATTTTAACGCCCGAGCAAACCAGCCTTGTTACCTTAGTTGTGGCGGTATCAATGCTAATAGCGCCGTTATTACTTATGGTTTATGAGCAAATACAAAAACGCAGCAGCAGTGCTCTGCCTGAGTTTGATAAGCCAGAGCAAATTAGCACCGCTAAACACGTAATTATTGCGGGCTACGGACGTTTTGGCCAAATTATGGGGCGTTTACTGCACGCGCAAGGCTACGAAATTACCGTACTTGATCACAGCCCTAGCCAAATAGAATTACTACGCCGTTTTGGTAACACCGTATTTTATGGCGATGCCGCACGCCAAGAACTCCTTGAAGCCGCAGGCGCGCACACTGCGCAAATGCTAGTAATTGCAATTGATAACCCCGATAAAACCATTGAGATAATTAAGCTCGCGCATAAAAACTACCCGCAACTTAAAATAGTTGCTCGCGCAATCGACCGCCGCCATGCGTATCAGTTACTTAATTTAAAAGTAGATGCGTTTAACCGCGAAACCGTCGACTCAGCTATTAACCTTGCTGTAGAAGCACTCGAGTTACTAGGTAACACTAAGCAAGATGCAGAACGTGCTGGTAAGCTATTTAGAGACCACGACCGCGCTGCAGTACTGCAACTTGCTGCATTATGGGGAGACGACGCCAGCTACGGCGTAGCAGTGCGCCAACGCATGGAAGATTTAAAACAAGTGCTGCAACAAGATAAACAAGCAAAAAGCGATTTAAATACCTGCGACAGCGGCGATTGCGAAGACGGCTTAACAGAAGTAGCGAGTAAACCTAAAAAGCCTGATGATCCTCATTTGGAGTAGTGTCAAGCGGTTGAGCTGTTGGAAGTAAATAGTATCTCAATAAGATTAAAAGCAGTTGGTTAAAGCAAGCAATATAGGTTCATAACCAACTTTTTTAGTTTAAAATTCTTGTTAGCAGTTTTTACACATTTCCTATTGCTTCATACGCTCTGCATACCATTCTGCATCAGCCTTCTGCTGTTCTTCACGATCTCGAGATGTGTAAGTATTAACATGTAGTTTCTTAGGTGAAGAGCTAGTCATTTTTTCAATTTGTTCTCTGAGTTTCTTTAAATCTTCTGCCATTTTATGCAGTGGATTACCTCCACCAATTTCAGTAATTCCTTTAAATTCAGCAAAGTCGATAGTTAACTCATTAGTATAAATATTACCCTCGACATCAGAGTAAGAAACAATTATTGTGAAAAATGGAGTAAAAATATCATTGTCTTCTAACTTTCCCTTTAAATCATAAAAACTGAACAAAAAGCTATCTATGCTTTGGTTAATCCCTAAAGAGTGCATGCCGTTAGAAAAAACGTGAAGATTTAAGAAAAGATCTACTATTACATTATTGCCTTCAGAAATTTCAGTTCCACTTTTATCGATAAATTTGAAACTGATATTTCTAGCAATACCTTTTCCCAAGTTACTTAAATTTACCATCATCAAATTAAACGCTATATCACTATTTTTAAGTGTAACTGATACGGCAGGCCTAATATTTTCTTTCCTAAGAGAATTGATTTGTTCTATTTGAGCTTCTCTTAAGTACCAAGTTTCTTTAGCTAAAATGAAGGTTAATACAGCTATTGCAACAGTAGCTAAAGCAGCAACCCAAGAAGATAGCGAATCTGTTGCAAAAATTGACGATAATTGAATTTGACTTCCAGTGGCTATTCCAAGTATGTAAATTAATGGAACGCTTACAAGTCCAATAACTGTCATTAAAGGAATTAAGCTTCTCTCGTTTTTCCGTTTACTCATAACTACCTTTAAATAACATCCCTATTGCGTGAACTTCTATTAATATCAAATAGTGTAAATTATTACCAACTATAAATCTTATGCGGCTGATGGTGTGTATTTTAAAAAAATAGGAAAGTGTTTGTTATATAACTGGGGTGGGGATGGCTTAAATTAATCTACTTTTGAATACCAGCTTATAGCTCATAGCCGCCCGTCATTCTTTCAGCTATGAGCTACAACATTAAAAAACCTAGTGGTGGTGCCCGCCTTGAATAGCCTCGCCCTGCTGGTTATAAAAACCTGTTGCGCTGTGCTCTATAAAACCAAGGTTTATCATTTTAGCTAAAAATGGGTCGCCTTCGTTATCGCCAATGTCGGCGTAATCGGTGGTTTGAAAGCGATCCCACTGTGCAAATTGAGCGGTAATTAATGGCTCATTAGTGTTTACATTATTAAGGCTTAGCAATGTACTTGTTTGGCTTTTTTTATTACTAATACTAAATGTTTTAACTAATTTTGAATGCGTAATAAAGGCAAGGTTAAAGTCGTTGCCATTTTCGCTCAGTGTATAGTTTTTCACTTCATCGCAGCCTTTGCCTTGTGTGCTTACTAAGGTCATTTTTTCGATTAAGTGGTTATCCACCAGCTGACTTTTAGCACTCCAATTTTGTACGCCGCGTACCTCAGATGGTTGGTATTCAATGCCGCGTTGCTGGGCATTAAAGTAACGTATTGGTCGTATTTGGTTATTGGCTAAGTGCTGCCAAAGCTCGGTTATTACTTCACTTTGATGCGCTACTTGCTGGTTGTTTCGCCAAAGGGTAAGTGACTCGCTACTTTGCTGCGCTTTATGGCTGTTGGTAATTTTATAATCGGCTTTTAAATGCTTAGCATCAATATCACATTGCGAGGCAAAGCTACTTGTACTTACAAGCGTGGCAATTATTAATAACGCTTTTTTCATTTAGCTATCTCTTATTTATATTTCAAGTTTATGGCAATAACATAACGATTATAAATGTCAGTTTAATGACAAAAACCCCGCACAGTAGGCGGGGTTTTTTATTTAGATATATTTAACTAAATTTATAACTAGGCGGTATTTATTGCGCTAGTTTTTCGTCTGCTGTTTTTACAAAGTCAGCGGCAAAGTCCATTACATGGAATAAAAAGCTTTGCTCGTTTGTGCCTGTTACCAAGTGTGCACCTGGTCCCATTGCATAAACGCCTACGTCTTCACCGGCATGTGTTTCAGAGCCCATTGGTACAAGTGCTTCTTGATGAAAACCAGGTGTTGCTGTATCAACATCTGTTAAATCAACACGCCCTGTAACCGGTGCAAAGGCATAACCTGCATCGGCATCGGTCTCGCTACCTAAGTTTCTAAAGCCACCACCATTGGTGTAACCAACCGTTGTATAAGGCATATCGTCGGCGGCTAAGCTTGGCTCAGTTGCACCTACTGCAACCACTTTACCTAAAATTGGGTTACCGCGTTTAGGGTAACCGGCAATGGTAAATACATGGCTGTGATCGGCAGTTACAACTATTAATGTTTCTTCTGGGTTAGTGTTTTCCATCGCCACTTTAACGGCTTTGGCAAGCTCAATAGTGTCGTTTAACGCGTTATAAGCATTACCCGCATGATGCGCGTGGTCAATTCGACCCGACTCAACCGTTAAGAAAAAACCTTGCTCGTTGTTATCAAGTACGTTTATTGCTTTTTCGGTCATTTGTGAAAGCGAAGGCTCGCCTGCAACATCGTTTACGCGGTCAGCTTCGTACTGCATGTGGGATTCGTTAAATAAGCCAAACACTTTAGTGGCGTCGTCACTTATTGCATCAAAACCGGTTTGATTCATTACGTAAGTGCCATTTGGATATTGCGTTTTCCACTCTGCGGTTAAGTCGCGGTTATCTGTTCGATCCCCTTCAACAGCACTTACTGCATCGGCTGAATTAAACGCGGCATCTTTTGGTAAAAAGTGACGACGACCGCCGCCCATTACTACGTCAATACCGTCTACATCAACACCACTAAAGCGTGCTTCTAGGTTGGCTTCAAAATTAACCAGTTGCGATGCAATGTCTTCACATGTTGCGGCACTTTCTGGCATATCGGAGATATCTTCCCAGTTACGCTCTGCCGATTTAGCATACGTTGCAGCGGGTGTTGCGTGAGTAATACGCGCTGTAGAAATAATCCCTGTTGCTTTGCCTGCAATTTCAGCAAGCTCTAACGAGGTAACAAGTTCGTGCCCTTTGCCTGATGCACAATTACCACGCTCAACCGCTTCATCAATACCAATAACGCCTGCGTCGGTTTTAACGCCCGATGCCATTGCGGTCATAGTGCCTGCCGAATCTGGCGTTTGCGCATCTACGTTGTATGTTTTTACAAAGCCCGAAAAAGGCATAGTTTCAAAGCTTAACTGGTGATCTTCACCCATTTCGCCCTCTAACTGACCCGCTAAAATACGTGCTGCGGTTATGGTAGAAATACCCATACCATCGCCCACAAATAAAATTACGTTTTTAGCTTTGCCTGATTCTGTAACAATGTTGCTACTGGCTGTTTGTGCAGCGCCTAATTTTGTTTGTGCTTCACTAAACCACGTATTACTAGTGAGTGAGGCTAACTGCTCGGTAGTTAACGACGTTGCAGGTGCATTACACACTAAATTAGTTGAATTAACTTCGTCGCTGTCTAGCACGTCGTTATTATTGGTATCTGCGCCTACTTGCGTCTCTACACCACCATTAATACACTGCTCAGAGCCCACTGCAATAGCGTTATCTACTGCGATAATATTGTTTTCATTTTTGTTATCGTCACTCGAGCAACCTGCTAGCGCGACCATTACTGCCAAAGAAAGTACCGTTAATTTGTTCATGTTAGCCGCCATTATTGCTGAGTTAGTTCAAGAGCTTGATTAATTAAATGAAATACAACATTTTGTTCAATTACGCCCTGTGCTAGCTGAGCACCAGGACCTTTAGCATGTAAAGATATGTCTTCACCTGCGTGTGTTTCTGACCCCATTGGTACGGTTGCTTCTTGGTGAAAACCTGGGGTTGTTGTATCAACGCCATTTAGCTCAACACGCCCTGCAACAGCAGCACTTGTGTAGCTTGCATCAGCATCAGTCTCGTCGCCTAAGTTTCTAAAGCCTAAACCATTTGCGTAACCGACTGTGGTGTACGGCATATCGTCGGCGGCTAAGCTTGGTGTTGTTTCGCCTACTGCAACTACTTGACCTAAAATTGGATTACCACGCTTAGGGTAGCCTGCAATAGTAAATACATGGCTGTGATCGGCGGTTACTAAAATAAGGGTTTCTTCTGGGTTGGTGTTATCTACCGCTGCTTGCACGGCTTTAGCAAACTCAATGGTGTCGTTAAGCGCGTTGTATGCATTACCCGCGTGGTGCGCGTGGTCAATTCTTCCCGACTCAACCGTTAAGAAAAATCCATTATCGTTTTTACCAAGCACTTCAATTGCTTTAGTGGTCATATCGGTAAGTGAAGGCTCGCCCGCTACATCGTTTGCGCGGTCAGCTTCGTACTGCATGTGGGATTCGTTAAATAAACCAAATACTTTAGTGGCGTCGTCTGCTATTGCATCAAAGCCCGTTTGATCCATTACGTACGTAGCATCTGGGTATTGTGTTTGCCACTCAGTCACTAGGTTGCGCTCGTCTGTACGGTCGCCTTCTATAGCGCTTACTGCATCTGTTGAGTTAGCTGTTTCGTCTTTTGGTAAAAAGTGACGACGACCGCCGCCCATTACAAAATCAAGACCGTCTACGTCGGTCCCTACAAATCGTGCTTCTAGGTTTTTTTCAAAGTTAACCAGTTGCGATGCAATGTCTTCACAGCCACCTGTTACTGCATCTTCTGGCATATCGGATACGTCTTCCCAGTTACGGTCAGCCGATTTAGCATATGTGGCAGCAGGCGTTGCATGAGTAATACGTGCTGTAGAAATAATACCGGTAGATAGCCCTTTAATTTCAGCCAATTCAGTTGCGGTAATTAGCTCGTTACCAGCTACTGTTGAACACACGCCGCGTTCAATATCTTCGTCTACACCAATAACGCCCACATCGGTTTTTACACCGGAAATAATAGCCGTCATCGTGCCTGCTGAATCGGGAGTTTGCGCATCTACGTTATACGTTTTAACTTGTGCAGAGTATGGGAACTCTTCAAAGCTTAAATAACCTTCTTCGCCAGATTGATTATTACGCTGCCCTTGCAAAATGCGCGCGGCGGTAAGAGTAGAAATACCCATGCCATCGCCCACAAATAAAATGACATTTTTAGCTTTAGTGGCTTGTGTAGCCTGCGCTTGTGCTGTTTTTGTTGTTAGTTTAGTTTGCGCAGCGCTATACCAGCTGCTGTCTTTTTGGCTTTGCGGTAGTACATCAGCATGGCTAACTGCGCTAAACGCAAATGTTAGCGCGATTGCCGCAGCGACTTTTTTAATTTTCATCCGTAATTCCCATTGTTTAGTGGTTATTTTTTGAAATGTGTAAACACAAAAAAGATCAACCGCTGCACTATAGAAAACAGATATGACTGATAAAGGTAATTTTGATGAAAGTAAAATGACTAAACTATTACAACAATAAGTCACAAAAAAAGCGCAACGTGTTAAACGTTGCGCTTTTAAGGGAAATTATTGAGGGAGTTATTTAAATATTAAAAACGTGCTTTAAACGATACCCCAAAGTAGCGCTCTGCATCACGTGGGATTTGGTAACGGAAGTTATCGCCACTGTAGGTTGTTGCGTAACTTTCGTCGGTTAAGTTTTTAGCAATAAGCGAAACTCTAAATGCGTCATCTTTAAACGATAAACCCACACTTGCGTTTAAAATACCGTAATCTGGTAATAAAGCAGCTGGGTTAAATTCACCTACGTTGTCTGGTAGGTCTGAGTATTGCTCATCGGTGTAAATGTATGAGCTGTTTATGTGTACGTTAAAGCCATGCTCAGTTTCAATAAAGTAGTCAGCTGTTAGTGAGTATTTTAAATCTGGCGAAAATGGAACATCTAAACCTGAGCGATCAGTACACGAGCCAGCGGCTACCTCTGCCGGACAATTAAACTCGTCAATTTCAGCTTTAATATAAGCAACACCACCGGTAAGCGTTAGCGACTCTGTTGCAGCCCACATAAAATCAACTTCTGCACCTTGTGTACTTACGTCGCCTGCATTGGTTAAACGGGTAATACAGGTGCCGTCTGAACAGTCAAAGTTGTTAGCTTGAAAGCCTTCAATTTCGGTTCTGAAAAGAGCCATGTTAAATACAAATTCACGGCTTGCGTATTTGTAACCAATTTCGTAAGCGTCTGACTCTTCAGGTGCTATTTCGCGGCTGTCGTTATCTGGATTAAAGTTATAATAAATATTAAAACCAGGGCCTTTGTAACCTTGCGAGTAGGTACCGTATACCATTTGGCCATCGCCTAAATCGTATTGCATACCTAAACGACCCGATACGTTGGTTTCTTCGGCTTTGCCTTCATCATCTGTATTAAGTGTTGCTGGGCGCACGCCTACTCCGGTGCGACCATATACATCGTTACTTACACGGCGATGCGTGTAAGACACTTCATCGTCGGTGTAACGAATACCAAATAGTACGCGTAAATCTTCAGATAAATCGTAAGTACCATCGGCAAAGGCTGCCCAGTTGTTAAACTCGGTGCTCATGTATGCAGTTGCCGACACGATATCGTTAGCGTTACAGCTAACACCTAAACCTTGTGCGTAACCATCTAAATCGGCAAGTGCGGCATCAAGCTCTGCGCCCGATAGGTTATTTTGCGCGAAATTCGCCATTGCAGCATCTAATTGGCCACCGTTATTTTGACAACTCGCATCACGAGTAAAGTTACGTTGTGAGTCCATGTTCCAATAAAATAAGCCGGCAACATAATTAAATGGCCCAGCTAGGTTTGATGTAACTCTAAACTCTTGAGAAAACTGATCCCATTGCTGTGCACCTAAGTCATGTAATTGAAACGGCGCGCCAAATACCGGCTCGTTGCTGTCGCCAGCAATAGAGGTAAAGTCGCCTTCGCGGTATTCTGTGTTATCCCATGAACGCTGCGCTGTAATTGAAGTATACGTATAGTCGCCAATTGTTTTATCAACTTGCACCGAAAATGCGCTATGTTCGTCAATTGTGCGCGACTCGTAGTCATGGTCAACTTTGCGCTGGTCTAGATCAATATCGGCTACGCCATCCACAATGCCGTTACTGTTTGGCGCTGCCTTTGAATCAGGGTTACGACCACTTGGCAGGGCTTCTAAGTCGGCACAACAGTCATCATCTGCGTTGTAAAACTCAGCTATAAACTTTACGCTTAAGTCGTCCTCTGGCTCGTATTTAAATACAGCACGTGCACCTTCACGGTCGTAACCATTTACTTTTTCGTTGTTGTAAACGTTATCAATGTAACCGTCAAACTTGCCTTTAAATACCGTTAGGCTTGCCGCTAGGTCGTCGGTTAAACCGCCGCTTATAACGCCTTTAAAACGGTATTCGTTATCTTGATAAAACGAGGTTTCTACGCTGCCTGTTGTGTCGTACGAGGGATCTTTTGTTGTTATGTTTACCACTCCTGCTGAGGCGTTTTTACCAAACAATGTACCTTGTGGCCCGCGTAATACTTCAATGCGGTCTACGTCGTATAAATCGGCAAATGCTTGACCCGAGCGGCCAAGTACCACGCCATCAACAACAGTTGCCACACTTGGTTCAGCAGCAATACTAAATGAAATAGTACCAATACCGCGCACTGTTAGCGCTGAGTTGCGTGTTGTGGTGCCTTTTCTAAAGCTAACCGAAGGAACAAGCGACTGTAAGCCTTCCATGTTATTAGCAAAAGCTGAATTAATTTGATCGCTATTAAGTACCGATACCGCAACAGGTACTTCGTTTAAGCTTTGCGTTCTTTTTTGTGAAGTAACGACTATTTTTTCAAATGTATCGTTTTTAGCTGTTTCTGTTTTTTGTTGTTCTTGTTCGGTTTGCTCTTGCTGCGCATGTACCTGCGTGCTTAATGCTAAACCGGTTGTCATTGCTAACGTGACTGCCAAGCTTAAGACGGACTTTTTAGCTCTCATGTCATTCTCCATATTGTGCGTGTGTGCTGTGTGGTACCGCGCTAGCAATTGTGTGGGTTGCTAAAAAGCGGTGTCAGTGTGTGATACTTTCCTTAAAGCTCTTATATCTTATATAAGAGCTTTAAATTTAAACAAACTATCTTACTAATGCAATCATTATGTGAATAAAATGTAATTTTAAATTAAGTAATGAGGAGTCAGCCGCATGTTATACGGCCTTTGGAATCCCAATATGCGCTAAGCTATTTTCGTAACGAACCTGCCAACGACGTACACTCCACCAGCTAAGCACTAAAACAGTAGACCAAACAGCAACTAAACTTGGTACAAAGTACACACTGGTTCCACCAACTAATCCGAGCGGCGAAAACAATATATACAAGCTAACAATCAAGCCTACTAATACAATTGCGCAAGGTAATGCGTATTTCCAAGGATTAAGGTCTACCTCGGCTTTGCGTGTAAATTGCCATGGTGTTTTAAGGGGTTTGTAGTAACCAATACCCAACATTATTGCCAATTCAATTAAGAACAAAATGGCGTAAATATGAATAAAGTTAATGTCTACATCCCATACAAATTTAAGCAAGGTATAGGCAATAATATGGAATATAATCGCGACTTTAGCGCCCAGTGCAGGCACTTTTCGAGTAAACAAACCAACCAATACAATTGTGATGACCGGAATGTTGTAAAAACCTGTAAACACACGAATAATGTGCCATAAACCTTCAGGTGCAAACATCAATAATGGCGCAGTTATAAACGACAATATGGCAATAACAATACTGGTAATTTTGGCTACTTTTATAAGTTGGCTGTCTGTTACCTTATTTTTTTTCATTGGCTTATAAACATCTAAGCAAAATAAGGTCGCCGCGCTGTTGAGCAATGAATTAAATGAGCTAAATACAGCACCTAGCAATACGGCCAAAAAGAAGCCAGATAAATACTGTGGAAGCACTTCTTTTACCAAATGTGGGTAAGCTAAGTCGATAGTTGGCAGGCTTTCGTGTTTATAAAGATGGTAAGCAATAACGCCAGGGATCATCATCATAAACGGTACTAGCACTTTAAAGTACCCTGAAAACAACACCCCTTTTTGACCTTCAACTAAGTTTTTAGCGCCCAATGTGCGCTGGATCACATACTGATTAGTGCCCCAATAAAACAAATTAGCTAAGATCATCCCTGTAAAAATAGTGCCAAATGGCACGGGATCATCGCTACTACCAATAGCATTGAGCTTTTCTGTGTCGGTGTTTACTAGGGTGCTTAACCCTTCTGAAAAACTACCATCACCCAATGCAATTAAGCCCAGTGTTGGCACTAAAATACCAATGATAAGTAACCCAACACCATTAATGGTATCTGAGACCGCAACCGCCTTTAAACCACCAAATACAGCATAAATAGCCCCAACTGAGCCCACTGTAATAATGGTCACAATTAGGCTTGATTGGTAGCTCATATTTAATAAGGTGGGTACATCAAAAAGTCTAAGTACGGCTATTGATCCTGAGTACAAAACAGAAGGGATCGTTATAAAACAATACCCTACCATAAATAAGATCACCGTCATGCGTCGTACGGTATCGTCAAAACGATCCCGTAAAAATTCAGGTAAGGTAGAAAACGCGCCCGCTAGATAACGAGGCAAAAAGATCAACGCCATAATAATGGTTGATACTCCTGCGGTTACTTCCCACGCCATTGAGCTTAGGTTGTAACCATAGGCTGAGCCATTAAGGCCAATTAGTTGCTCGGCCGATAAGTTAGTGAGGATCATTGACCCTGCTATAAATGTACCTGTTAACCCACGACCCGCTAAAAAGTAGCCATCTTGGGTGTTAACTTCCCCTTTGGTTTTTTGGTACGAGATATATCCCACCAGCGCCATAAACGCCAAGCACGATAGCAGTGTTATGGTAATGTTCATACCTTCCATCTTGCGCCCCTTTTAGCTTACTTTACTCGGTAAAAAGTAAGCTAATATCTTTATTATTGTGTGTGTTGTGTGTGTTTTATTAAGCCGAGTTTTATTTAGGCCATGCTGTTAATTGGCTCATGTCTTGCTCTGTGTGTTGAACCTCTGGGCCAAGCATTAGGCTGTCGCCTTCGCGTACAAATACTGCCATCTCTTCAAGTGCGAGTGTGTGCTCGTAGTACTTACTCCCTTCGTAAACTTGTTTATCGGGGAAGCGAATCCAATTACCTTGCGGTAAGTAAAACTTAACTTTACCGTTTGGTACTACACACGGCACAACCAGTAATTTTTCACCGCACATAAATTGCTGATCAAAACTATGCGCCAGTACATCATCAGGAAATGCCAATGCCATGGCACGCTGAACCGGCAAGCCTGTTTGCTGCGCTTGCTCTGCACATGTTTGTAAGTACGGAATTAACTGGTAGCGTAATTTAAGTGCTGCAAATACCGCATCACTTGCTTGCTCGGTGTAAGACCACGGTTCGCGAGGACCAATACCGTGTAAGCGCATATGTGCGCTAAATACTGAAGCTTGTGCCCAGCGCACGTAAAGTTCTGCGTCGCGGGTGTCTTTGTAAAAACCACCAATGTCGGTTGCAAAAAATGGCCCACCCGACATACCCCACGCTAAACTGCCACGAATGCTTGCCGCTAAACCCTGCCAATCGGCTTGCGGGTCGCCGCCCCACTGTGCAGGAAAACATTGGCTGCCCGTCCATGCTGAACGGCTGAACAAAAATGGCCCAGTTTTACAGTATTTTTCGGCGGCCTCAAAAACGCAGCGGTTGTACAACATGCTGTAAACGTTGTGCAGCCTAATACCGCTGTCACCACTGTGAGATATCATATTGTCGTCTTCTAGCTGCTCGCCAAAATCCGCTTTTATCATATCTACGCCAAGCTCAAACAAAGGCTTATGCGATTCGAGCCAATATTCGTAAGCATCAGGGTGCGTAAAATCTAAAATACCCGACTCAGGCAGTGGCGTAAGTACTTCGCCAAACGGGCTTAAATCCCACTCGTATTGATACGCTTTACCTGTGCGTTTGTCTTTTATTAGCCAACCGTTTTCGGCCGCTTTAGCAAATAATGGGTTGTTTACCGAGATCATGGGGTATTCCCACACACAAATTTTAAAATCCATCGCTTTTAGTTCATCAAGCACAGGTTTTGGGTCTGCGTAGCGTGTTGGGTCCCATTCAAATGCAAAGCGGGTGTCGGTGTCTTGCCATGCACGGCCATCAAGGGTAATTACATCGCATGGCATGTTTTTCGCGCGTACTTCGCGGGCTACACTAAGTAATTCGTCAGCATCTTTGTAATACGCTTTTGATAAAATAACACCAAAACTCCACTGCGGTGGTACCGGTGCAAAACCTGTTAGCTCGCAGTAACGGTTGATGCTTTGGGCAGGTGTTTGCTCTTGGTATAAAAATACATCTAGCGCGTCGTCTTCAACTAAACACACATATGCGCGTTGCGACCAAAGCGCATAACCTACGCCATGTGTAACGGGTGCGGCTGTATGTACAAATAAATTCCAGCCTTCTGGGCTCCATGCATACGGGGTATTTTTATAAGACTTTTCGGCGTTAACACCTAGCGCATCGTGGTTGTATGAACGAATAAGTTGGCCGCGTTTATCAAGCTTGCCCCATTTTTCGCCAAGACCATACACGGCTTCGTCGTAGTTAAGCTCAAGACTTAAAATCCAGCCGTTATCGGTTTTAGCCAGTGGCGGTAAACGATGCTGGCGTACAAAGTGACCATCAGTTGCTGATTGCTGTACTAGCTCATCGTTTTTATAAAGTTTGAAATGAAAAGGGTCACTGTAAAATTCTAGGCGGTATTCGCCACCACTTACACTGTAATCATTATTGTTTTTGCTAAGTGTAAGGGGGCATTCTGATGGGGTTGTGGTTAATATTTTAAACTGCTCGTCATGCGTGGTGCCTGCATTTAAACGTAAGCCAAACTGGCTAATCGTTACGCTAATATCACCAAACTGAGTGGGCAAAACCAGCACATTACCTTGTAACTTTGGCTGTGCGGTTAAGCGTGCTGGCTCTATTGCGTTCCAGTCTGGCTCACGTAATTCAAATGCATTCATGGGAGTTCCTTAACCAATTATTAGTCTTGTATAAGACACAAGTTAAATAATTGTAATCCCCATGTCAACGTAAATAAACTCAAGATGAATTATTTACGTCGCGATTTTTAAAATATACCCGGCGCCGATGTTGCCACCAGCGATATACCACTTAGGCCAAGCAATACAATTGCTATAATACGTACCCATTTAGCGTCAACGTAGGGCGTTAATTTACGAGCAAAATGCGTAACTAGCAACACTAAAGGAATAGCCGCTGCAATTAAAAACATAATGTCGAGCCCAGGCAAAGTACCAAATAAAGCGATACCTACACGTACTAGTCCACCAATAGTAAATACCGCTAATAACGTACTGCGAATAGCTTCAATAGACCAACTTTGCTTATAACACTGAAACACAAGCGGCGGCCCTGAGGTTGAAAACAACCCACCAAGTAACCCACTTACTCCACCGGCTATTAAAAATGAACGAGGACGACTTTGTTTATTTGCACGCTCGCGGCCAATCAGCATTAAAGCGCAGCAAAGCAAAATGCTTACACCTAAAGCAAAGTTTAAATAGTGTGTTAAATGCGACGACATATACTCAAGTAGCACAAAACCTAACAGCATTAGTGGAATACCGGTATACAACATAAGTTTTAGCTCGGGTACTTTTACCGAACTGCGGTTTTTAACGACCACGGTTGTTGAATTAACTAACCCCAGCAAACTCACTAAAAATGTAGTTGCCGTAAGTGGTAATACATCAAGCAACGTAAAGCTTGCAACCACCAGCAACCCAAAGCCAAACCCGCTAAGAGTTTGCATTACAGTGGCAAGGCTTAGGCACAGCGCCATAAGCAAAATGAGTTCAAAAGATATACTGAGCACTTTTAATTCCCTAAGGGTGAGCTATTGTAGTGTAACGATTTGTTTTTAGGCATAATGTATATTTTGCGCCTATTAAACACTACAGCAGTAGTTCACGTTTAATTGAGCTAGCGCAAGTATGCGTAAAAGGTTTCACCTATGCTATAACTACAGGTGGATTAAATTTAATGGTAAATAATAATGAGTAACTCTATGTTTGATCACAAATTAAGTGGACCAAGCTTGGCTTTTCAACCACTTTACTTACAAGTGGCTGATTATATTAAACAGCTCATTGTTGAAAGACGTTGGCTACCTGGCGAAGCACTACCAAGCGAATTTCGCCTTGCTGAAGAATTTAACGTAAGCCAAGGTACAGTTCGTAAAGCACTAAACTTATTAACCGACAATAAAATAGTAACTCGTCGCCAAGGCGTTGGTACGTTTGTATCAGAGCATACTGCGCAAGATGCCTTATTTAGGTTTTTTCCGTTACAAGCAGACGGTAAAGGTGCCGATTTACCAAAGGCTGAACTGCTATCGGTTGAGCTTTGTGCAGCGCCAGTTGCAGTAATAGAAGCGTTACAACTCAATAAAAAAGACAAAGTTACCAAGCTTGTTCGTAGGCGCATTCTTAATAACGAATTTTGCATGAGCGAAACTATATACCTACCGCAAAGCTACTTTCCTGATATACATCAAAGCAGTGATATTCCGCATACATTGTACCATTACTATCAGACCAAATTTAACCAAACTGTACACAAAACCCAAGACAGTATTAAGGCCGTACTTGCTACAGTGGATGACGCCAAAATGCTTGCTATAAAAGCTGGCGATCCACTGCTGTTGGTATCACGCATTACCGAATCAATCGAAGGTAAACGTATTGAATACCGCCAAAGCAAATGCCGTAGCGATCATTACCACTATCAAATTGAACTTGATTAATTAAAAGCGTGTTTAGTGCTAAAAACCCACTTTAGCGCATAATAATTAAATATTTTTTAAAGGCAGCAAACGCTGCCTTTTTGCTGCCTGTAGGTTTTTTAACTGAACCATTTACTGCTTTGCTGTTAACACAGTATTGACACTGTTTGATTCGTATAATAACTTATGTCTTATACAAGACCTAAGTCATTATGCATTTTTAACAGGAATTCCCAATGAGTTCATTAAATAATATCCCTCCAGTAGGGTTCGGTTTATGGAAAGTCGCGCAAGAAGATTGTGCACAAACGGTATACCAAGCCATTAAGGCGGGTTACCGCCATCTTGATTGCGCATCAGACTACGGTAACGAAGAGCAAGTAGGCGATGGCATCGCCCAAGCAATAAACGATGGCTTATGTACCCGTGAAGAATTATGGGTAACATCAAAACTGTGGAATACCTTTCATGCACCAGAGCATGTTGGCCTCGCGATTGATAAAACACTGAGTGATTTAAAGCTAGATTACCTAGACTTATACCTAATTCATTTTCCGATTGCGCAAACATTTGTGCCAATAGAAACCCGCTATCCACCAGAGTGGTTTGTTGACCCTACGGCGCAAAACCCACAAATGGAGCTTTCAAAAGTACCATTGTATTTAACGTGGCAAGCAATGGAAGAACAAGTACACAACAACAAAGCAAAACGCATTGGGGTATGTAATTACTCAAGCGCACTGCTTCACGATTTAATGACCTACGCAAATATCAAACCCGCTATGTTGCAAATTGAGTCGCACCCTTATTTAACGCAAGAGCGATTAGTAAGACTCGCAAAGCAGTACGATATTCCGGTTACTGCGTTTTCACCACTGGGTGCGCTTTCATACCTTGAGCTAGAAATGGCTGATAAAGCTGAATCAGTTCTTGAGCAAAGTGTTGTTAAAGCGGCTGCACGCAATCATGGCAAAACGCCAGCACAAGTAGTTCTTCGCTGGGGCGTGCAACGCGGCACTGCCATTATTCCAAAAACCTCAAAACTTGAACGCATGAAAGAAAATCTCGCACTGTTTGATTTTGAATTAACAGAGCAAGAAATGGCGCAGATTTCTGCGCTTAACAGTAATCGCCGGTTTAACGACCCTGGGCACTTTTGTGAAGCTGCCTTTAACCGTTTTCACCCAATTTACGATTAGGATAATAAAATGTCAGCTACCGAAATTAACTACGCCTCAGTGCCAACTCAATTAACGTTTGATGACTCGGTTTTTCCGTGCATTGTGGTTAATAACAATAACGCCAGCACCGTTGAAGAAGCGGTAGCTTTCATTCGCGCAAATAAAAGTGAATTGGCTAAAAAACTTCGCAGCTCAGGTGCTGTGTTGTTTCGCGGCTTTCCTATAAATAGTGCCGAAACCTTTGATACTTTTTCAGCCGGGTTTGACTACACAAACTTTACCTATAAAGAGTCACTGTCTAACGCGGTACGAATTAATTTTACCGAACGTGTATTTACAGCTAACGAAGCGCCAAAAGATGTAGAAATATACTTGCATCACGAAATGGCGCAAACGCCTATTTCGCCAAGTAAGTTGTTCTTTTTTTGTAAATCGGCCGCTGAAGAAGGCGGTGCTACACCTCTTTGCCGATCAGATAAATTATTTAGTGCGTTAAAAGAATACGACAGCAAGCTTGCCCATGACTTTGAACACAAAGGCCTAAAATATACCACCTATATGCCAGCCGCTGACGACGCAACATCAGGCCAAGGCCGAAGCTGGAAAAGTACGCTAAGTGTAGAAACCAAAGACGAAGCACATAATAAATTAACCGAACTTGGTTACGAGTGGGAATGGCTTGAAGACGGCTCGCTAAAAGCCGTTACACCGGTACTGCCTGCTGTAGTAACTCTTGAAAATAACGTACAGGTTTTTTATAACCAATTGATTGCCGCTTACATGGGCTGGAAAGGTGTACGCGAAAATCCATCAATCGCCATTACTTTTGGCGATGGTAGTGCAATACCTAAAGCAGGACTTGATAAAATTGTTGAGCTTTCTAAAGTATTTACCTTTGATCTTGCATGGCAAGACGGTGACGTTGCTTTAGTTGATAACGAAATGGCTATGCATGGTCGTCGCCCTTTTACAGGTGAACGTAAACGCCAAGTGTTAGTAGCACTTACCGCAGCTAAAGCGTAATGCAGCGCTTAAGTGGTAAATTAAGCAGTAAAATATCACCTTTATGGCAAGGCGCCAGCATTGCTGCAATGACTGGCCTTGCCGCTTTATTCTTGAGTGAGCATTACGGCGCGCCAGCCATGCTGTTTGCTTTGTTACTGGGTATGGCAGTCTCATTTTTGTATCAAAGCGATAGCCCTTGCGCCAAAGGCATCGATTTTACCGGCACCACGGTTTTGCGTGTAGGTATAGTACTGCTAGGCACACGCATAGCGCTGGGAGATTTAGTAACACTGGGTTGGCAAACCGCACTTATGCTAGCGGGCGCTATATTTACTACTATTATTTTAGGCGTAGTACTAGCACGCGCATTTGGTTTACAAAAGCGCTTTGGTGCACTTACAGGTGGTTCGGTTGCTATTTGTGGAGCGTCTGCTGCGCTGGCTATCTCGTCTATTATGCCAAACAGTGAACATAAAGAGCGCGACACCTTATTAACCGTTATTGGCGTAACAGCCATGTCGACTCTAGCTATGATCCTCTACCCTATTGTGGTTAATTACCTTGAATTTGACGCGCATAATGCAGGCGTATTTTTAGGCGGCACAATACACGATGTAGCCCAGGTAGTGGGTGCTGGTTATTCGGTATCACCTGAGACAGGCGATATAGCAACCCTAACTAAGCTTGTGCGTGTTGCTATGCTACTACCCGTTGTGCTTATTATGATGGTTATTATTAATCGCTCAAATAAAGAAAAACACGGAGAATTACCTAAAGTACCTGGTTTTTTAATTGGCTTTGTAATACTTATGGTAATAAATAGCTGCTTTTCAGTTCCTACAATAGTACTTGAAACCGCTAACGAACTTTCGCAGTTCTTTTTAATTGCTGCTATTTCAGCCATAGGTATGAAAACTAATTTAGGAAAACTAACCGAAGTAGGTATGAAACCCATTATTTTAATTGTGGCTGAAACACTTTGGATTGCGTTATTAATACTTGGATTTGTAATTTGGAGCTAAAGAATTACATTATTTAGGGTATATCTAAAAAAATTTAGTAGGTAATTAGGTCATGTTTCAACCAATTAAAAGCTGTATTTTGCCTACTCTAAAACTACGCACAAAAACAAGCTTAACGCATTGATTAAACAAAGCTTACCTTTATTTTAAAAGTATAAAATATCATCTTAATCATAACTAGTTAGTTAAAAAAACAACAAACAAATAAAGTACTTACTCTAAAATAAATTTACAATAGGGCTTGGTATATACTTTAATTTACTGTTATCCTGCCTCGCATCGGGTTGACAGAAAACCCTATTTATTTGTAAGTACCACGTTGTTTTAGTAATAATCCTTCGCGTTATCCTCAGTTAAATGTATGTTTTCTTCCTGTTAAATTGCCTAATTTAAGGCGCACTTTTATTAATCCTTAGGATACTATTATGTCTACAACTACAACTGGTACAGTTAAATTTTTCAACGAAGCAAAAGGTTTTGGTTTCATCGAGCAAGAATCTGGTCCTGATGTTTTCGCACATTTCAGCGCAATCTCTGGCGACGGTTTCAAAACTTTAGCTGAAGGCCAACGTGTACAGTTTACTGT
>NZ_JACJED010000012.1:122322-142298 GCF_014163885.1 Pseudoalteromonas sp. SR43-2
ACTATTTTTTCCGGCTCAATCGCCTCTTTTCAGGCACACTTATATTAATTTTTTAGGATACATATTATGTCTAATACAACTACTGGTTCAGTAAAATGGTTTAACGAAGCAAAAGGTTTTGGTTTTATCGAGCAAGAATCTGGCGCAGACGTGTTCGCACATTTCAGCGCGATCTCTGGCGACGGTTTTAAAACTTTAGCTGAAGGCCAACGTGTACAGTTTACTGTTACTCAAGGTCAAAAAGGCCCACAAGCCGAGAACATTGTTAGCATCTAACTGCTACACAATTTAATGGGCTAGCAATAGCCCATTAATATACTTATCTATATAGTTTTTAGTCAAATATCGTCAAAATCCCCTTCTATACATATTTTCCAAGCGCCATCTCATTTGTATCCGCAACTCATTAATTAGTGCATTTTTAAACACATTTACTACTATCTCTCTTGAGCGAAAGCTTTGTATTGCCTACAATAGCGCATACTTCATTCAATATAGAATATGACCATGAACGACACTACCGCAAAACCTGCTTTACCAGATCGCCTTTCTATTAATCCACGTAGCCCACATCATGTGGAAGAAGTTTTTGAACACGATATTGGTATCACGTTCAACGGCAAAGAGCGTTTTGATGTTGAAGAATACTGCATCAGCGAAGGTTGGATAAAGTTTGCATCTCCAAAAGGCCTTGATCGTCGCGGACAACCACTTTTACTTACAAGAAAAGGCACTGTTGAAGCCTTTTATAAGTAAGCTAATACTACTTACTAAAAAAGCGACACCATATTGGGTAGTCGCTTTTTTTTGCCTTTTTAATAGATTGAGCTTTTTTCATGCCCAACCTGATGAAGTTTCATTATGATTTTTTAAAAAATATGTTTGAATAGCGCCATATTATTTAGACATATAGAAGTCCATAAGTGAAAAAGGTAACAATTTTAGATGGCGGCATGGGACGTGAACTTAAGCGCATTGGCGCACCGTTCTCACAGCCACTTTGGAGTGCACAAGCACTTATAGAAGCCCCACACTTTGTAGCACAAGCCCATCAAGGCTTTATAGATGCAGGCGCTGAAATAATTACGGTTAACAGTTATGCCTGTGTGCCCTTTCATTTGGGTGAAGAACGCTACGAAAGCCAAGGCGCGTTACTCGCAGAGCAAGCGGCGCTTATTGCTAAAGAAGTAGCTCAAAATGCTAAACAAAGTGTATTAGTTGCAGGGTCATTACCCCCTGCATTTGGTTCATATCGCCCCGATTTATTTGAAAGTAAACGTGCTTTTACTATTTTAAATACCTTATACAATGCACAAAATCTCCATGTAGACCTCTGGCTTGGCGAAACAATATCGAGTATTGAAGAAGCACAAGTAATGGCAAGCGTACTTAAAGGCTCAACTAAGCCATGTTATTACGCATTTACCCTAAATGATGAAATAAGCGAGCAAGCTAAACTGCGCTCTGGTGAACTGGTAAGTGACGCAGTAGCGGCTTTGCTTGAACAAAATGTTGCTGGTATTTTCTTTAATTGCTCGATTCCTGAGGTTATAGAGCAAGCCTTTAGCGATACCAACTCGGTATTAGCCAAGCAAAATAAAAGCGTTATTTTAGGCGCTTTTGCTAATGGCTTTACACCTATAGCGCGCGACTACAAAGCCAACGAAGGATCGCAAGCGTACCGGGATATTTCACCTTCAGAATACTTAGGCTTTGCTAAAAAATGGCACAGCCAGGGCGCAAGTGTTATTGGCGGTTGCTGTGGTATAGGCCCAGAGTTTATTGAAGTGCTGGCAAACTGGAAACAAGATCTCGAAAGCGCTTAAGCTTTTAGGACTTTTTAAATATTAGGGCTTATTTGTTGTTACCCAATCAAGCCCTTGAATTGCTGTAGTAGGAAAAGCGGTTGCATGGCTCGCCCCTTCAATAACAACGCTTTTTAATTCAATATTGTCACTGCTAAGTTCATTAATTTTTTGCGTTAATTGCTTTGCCCCTTCCACCATATTTTGCCCTTCACCAAAGCTTGGCGTTTCCTTTGCTCCCACAGATATATAAACCTTTGTAGGCAATTTAGGTTTATTTGCTTGCAGTGCTAAAATTGCATTGTTATTAAACCAAACTGATGGGCTGCCAATAATATAATTGTTAAATAAGTCGGGCATCGTAAGTAAAATAGTGGCGCCAAATAACCCACCTAAAGAGTTACCTATATAGGTTTTATGTGTGCTACTTGCTCGGTAGTTACTTTGTATAAATGGCAGTACCGTATTTTTTAAAAACAGCGCATGGTTTTGAGCGTTACCGGTTTGTTTTTTCCAGCTTTTAGCCTTATTTGGTGTGTAGTCTCTAATACGGCTATTAGACCCTTTAGAGCCTTTTTCATAGCTAATGGCCACAATAATAGCCTGCTGCATTTTACCGCTATTCATAGGAAACCGTGTAGCACCTGCCACAATAGGAAACGTATACGGCGCATCGGTTAAATAAATAACTGGATATATTTTTTCAGGGTGCTTTTTATATGACTTAGGAAGCTGAATAAAAACAGGGTATACCCGATTGGTCACGGGCTCAGTGAGCTCAATAACGCTGCTTCTAGGGATTTGGTACGGGGTATTTGCGCTTAATTTAAAACACATTAAAGCGCAAAGTAACAGCAGGGATTTTAAAGCAGTATTCATTAAATTAATTAACCTAAGCCAAGCGTAATAAACCAATATTAGATGATTACTTTAACTCACTTTTAGCTTTAGGCTATTAAAAATTTAAACTCCGAGCTTTGAAAGGCAGTGCTACACGTTAGTTGTTTGTAGCACTAACACCGCTAAGCTACCTGATCAGATTCATCGCCTGAACACGGGCAATTATCATCATTTTGTTTAAGGCATTGTTGGTAATTAAACCAATGAGCCACAGCAATAAACGCTGAGCCTATTAAGGTTAGCGCTTTTTCGGCTATTTCATGCCCTAGCAATACCGCACATATCATAAAAGACAGTCCAATAACGCCGCAGGCCATGTAACGTTTACGCTTGTGCTTTTTACAGCCTAAGCTCAATGCTAATAAACTGGTGGGTAATACAGCTGCAAGAATCCATAAATGAAATTGTTCACTATCTATTTGCAGTACAGCAAAGCTTGGCAATAGCGCTAAAATAACCGGGGTTGCAAAACAATGTACTGTACACATTAACGATAACCCGATCGCCATACGATCCATAACACTTTGACTCGACTTCATTATTTCCTCTACTAAATTAGTGCCTCTACTCAAAAGCGTTACCTTCAAGGAGACATTTTAGTAACAACAGTTAATTACTATTGATACATTATAACATTTCTCGCATAATTGATATAATATAACATCCAACAAGGTAGTCAAATGAAACCTAGATCACAATTAGCTGTTCTCATCGCAGCTTTATTACCAGCAAGTGTGCTGGCATCCACAATTGAAGGCGTTGTTTTAAACAATCAAGGTAAAATAGTTACCAATGCAACCATAGAAGTTGAAGGCTCAGACCTTAAAGTCACCACCGACGACAACGGTAAATTTTTTATAGCAGAACTAAACAATGGCTTAAAAGAACTTCACGTTGTAGCCCCTGGCTATGCGCATCTTCATCGCGATATAACAATAACGAATGATGAAAACCAATCGGTTACGTTTAATTTAAAGCGCTCGCCTATTGAAGTTATTGATATTGAAGCAACCCCTATTCATATGTCGGCAATGGAATCTGCCTCACCAGTTAGCGTTTTATCTGGCGAACAACTAAGGCGCCAACAAGCTGCAACACTTGGCGACAGCCTTGAAAAACTCCCAGGCGTTAATACTAACTTTCACGGTAAAGTAGCCAGTACACCAATTATTCGTGGTTTAAGCGGCCCGCGTGTACTCATAACTCAAAATGGCCTTGATGTAAGCGATGTTTCGCGCGTTGGCCCCGATCACTCTGTTGCATCAGAAGCATCTACCGCACAACAAATTGAAGTATTACGCGGCCCAGCAACACTGTTTTATGGCAGTGGCGCCATTGGTGGTGTAGTTAATGTGGTAGATAGTCGTGTACCAACCGATAGCACAACACGCGGCGAGTGGAACGTAGAACATAACTCGGTAGATAACCAAAAAGTAGCCTCGTTTAATGCCACCACAGGCACAGACTCGGTGGCTTTTTACGCCGATGCATTTTGGCGTGAGGCCGACGACTACGAGGTGCCTGTAGCTGCCGATATAGATAGCGATGGTGAAGAGCATCGCGGCGATTACACTGTTGAAAACAGTAATGAAGAGTCTGACGGTTTGACTGTTGGCGCTAGCTATTTAATAGATAACGGCTTTATTGGCTTAGCAGTAGAGCAATTTAATCGTCAATACGGCATTCCAGGCCATACGCACGGCGAGGAAGAAGAGGAAGAGCACAGCGACGACGAAGAAAGCGTATTTGCTGATTTAGAGCAAACTAAGGTGCAATTATTAGGTGAGTACAACCTAGATAATAAATGGCTAAATAAAGTAAACCTACGCGTTGGCCATACCGACTACGAACACGCTGAAATTGAGGGTGGCGCTGTAGGCACTACTTTTAAAAACGAAACAAATGAATTACGTATAGACCTACTACATAACCAGTTTAGCGAGTGGAATGGCGGCATTAGCTTTCATTACAAACAAAGCGATGTTGAAGCACAAGGTGAAGAGGCCTTTACACCTCCATCAGAAACCGAAAGCTTTGCTGTAGCACTAATGGAAGAAAGACACTTTGGTGATTTTTTAGTGCAAGTAGGTGGGCGTATAGAGCGTGTAACCATTGAAGCAGGCGACGTATTACTGCCAAATATTGACGCTCACGCACACGATGAAACAGAAGAAGCCGACGAACACAACCACGAAGAAAGTGCAGAAATTACGCGCGTATTTGACGTAGAGCATGAATTTACCCCAATCAGTTTATCGGCAGGCGTAGTATGGGATTTTACATCTAACTATAATTTAGGACTTTCTGTATCGCGCTCTGAACGTGCGCCCTCTGCCTCTGAGTTGTTATCGTTTGGGCCGCACATTGGTACTGGCACATACGAAGTAGGCGCACTATTTGATTTAGATGAAGACGGCCATTTGGGTTTATCTGAACAAGCAATTGACCTGGAAACAGCCAATAATATCGATTTAACCCTGCGTAAAACCCAAGGTGATGTTGGCTTTATTTTAAATGCCTTTTACAACCAAGTAGATAACTATTATTACCAAATAGACACTGGTTTATATGCACAAAGTGGCCACGACCATGGCGATGAAGAAGGCGCTGACGAACACGACCATTCATCAGAACTGCCGGTTTATTTATTTAAAACAGACGACGTAATTTTACACGGTTTTGAAGCGCAAATTGCGTGGCAATTAACCGATGAATTTAAAGTAGATTTATTCTCTGATTACGTGCGTGCACGCCTTAAAGACGGCGGCGATTTACCCCGTACTCCACCGCTTCGTTTTGGCAGCGAGTTAAGCTATCAAACAGATCAATTAAGTGCGCATATTCACGTTACTCGCTATCAAAAGCAAGACCGCACAGCCTCACAAGAAACAGCAACAGGCGGCTACACATTGGTTGATGCAAGCATCTCTTATGACCTTTCAGTATTAAACCAAGATATGTCTGTTTACCTACGAGGCACCAACTTAACAGATACAGAAGCACGCGTGCACAGCTCGTTTGTAAAAGATATAGCACCACGTCCAGGGCGTAGCTTTGCGCTAGGCATTCGCGGTTATTTTTAAGCATTAAAAAATTATAATTAAAGGAAATAAACATGAAAAAACTATATCAATTAAAGCTTATTGCACTGGCAATTAGTACTACATTTATCACAGCTTGTGGCGATGCAGAAACCAACATTGTGGAACAAGATCCTATTGTTGTAGAAGATGAACACGATCATGAAGGTGATAATCACGACCATGATGATGGCTACACCATAGACTCACTTGGCAGGTTAGCTGTGCTTGCAGGCAACAGCAACGAAGCCAGCTTTTATGACCTAGATGACAATGCTTTACTTGAAACATTTACTCTTACGAATGATTCAAACACGCTATCGTCATCCCCTGATTTTCGTTATGCCGTTATTGTAAGCAGAGCACAAGATTACTTAGGCTTTATTGATGGTGGTTTATGGCGTGAAGACCATGGCGAGCACCTGCACGATTACGAGCAAAGACCAGCGGCTAGCAGCTATGAGTTAACAAGCGGCAGTCGCCCTACTCACTTAATAACTCACGACGGGCAATTAGCTGTTTTTTATGATGGTGATGCAGATTCAGGCACGGTTGCCTCTGTTGAAGTATTAACAGATAACGACATAACCAGCGCCACAGCAACGCTACCGGGTATTAGCTACGATATTAATATGCACGGCGTAGCAGAGCCACGCGGTGAGCATTTATTATCAACACTTCGCCGTGATGACAGCGAAAGCACATCGGTTGCTAAAGTACTGCCAGACCAAGTAGGTGTTTATCACTTTCATGATGGTGAATACGAGCTTGAACAAACCTTAGAACTGACGTGTCCTGATTTACACGGTGCGGCACAAAACCACGACTACGTAGTATTTGGCTGTAGCGATGGTGTGTTATTAGCCCACCAGTACGATGATGAATACGAAGCTGAAAAAATAGCGAACATTGCAGCCGTTGGCGATTTACGCATTGGTAGTATTTATGGCCACGAAGATAGCGAGACCTTTATTGGCGTAGCATCTGGCCACGATGGCGGCGAAGCCGTAATTGTAACTATTAACCCAGCAACAGCACAAATGGAAGAACTAGAATGGCAACTAGCCGATGGCGCAAGTGCTGTATCGTACTCTTTTTCTGCCCATGGCGAGCACTTTTTAATATTAGACAGCTTAGGCTTTTTAAATGTATTTAGCGCACACGACCATGATGGCGAAATGCATTGGGAGCTTGAAGGCCAAGTTGATATTACTCAAGCAAACGTAACCACAATGCCCGAAGGAATGAGCTTTAGTATGACAGTGGCGCAAAATGGTCAGTTTGCTTATGTAGCAGACCCTATTGCTCAGCACGTTGTAAAAGTACACCTTGAAGACTTAGAAATTAAAAGTGAGGTTGATCTTACTTTTGCCCCAAGTGCAATTACTTGGCTTGGTATTGCACAAAAAGAAGAGGACGATCACGAACATTAAGCTTATAACTGTTGTTCTCGCGTTTTAGGCTAGAGCCATAAAACAATAAACCCGTAATTAGTTAAATAATTACGGGTTTTTTAATAGTGTTCAGATGTATTAGTTCAGGCAGCTAAATTACTTACGGCGCCAGCCGCTCCATACATCATCTTCTTGGTTGGATTTTTTCTTCTTTTTCTTACCTGTGCCTTCAGGCTTTGCCATTGGCTTTTCGTTTTTAAGTGCAAGGGCCGCATCAAGGTTCGCTTGGTTTACCGCAAAACCGGTTACCTCTTCACGCTCTAAACGAAGTTTGTTTTTCTTCTCGATTACTTTAAAGTGATGAAAGTCTTCATAATCAATTAACGATAATGCTAAACCCACTTCACCGGCACGGCCGCTTCGGCCAATACGGTGCATATAATCAGCGGGGCTACGCGGTAAGTTAAAGTTAATAACAACAGGCAGTTTGGCAATATCTAAACCACGGGCTGCTATATCGGTGGCAATAAGTACTTCTATTTCACCGGCTTTAAATTTTTCTATTACGCGAGTACGCTCACTTTGGCCTTTATCACCATGAAATACCTGTGCGTTAATACCACGCTTTTCAAGCTTACCCGCTAAGTGCTCACAGTCTTTTTTAGCGTTTACAAAAATAAGCGCTTGGCGCCATTTATGTGCTTTTATTAAATGCGCTAAAACCGTAGTTTTTTCGCCTTTATTAACCGTAAATACGCGCTGTACTAAGGTGCTTTCGTCTTTGCTTTGAACTTGTATTTCAACTGGGTTAGTTAACAGCTCTTGCGTTAATAGAGTGACTTGCTCTGGGAAGGTTGCTGAAAACAACATTGTTTGTTTTTTAGCAGGCATTAACGCTAATAACTCAGCAAGTTCTTCGGTAAAGCCAAGGCTTAGCATGCGGTCGGCTTCATCAAGCACTAAGGTCGTTACTTTATCGAGCTTAATCGCATTGCTTGAGATTAAATCGAGTAAACGGCCAGGTGTTGCCACGATAATATCGGCGCCGCCACGTAGAGCCTGCATTTGTGTATTAACCGACACACCACCAAATACCGCCACCGTTTTAATTGCGCCATTAAAGTTAGCAGAATACGATTTAACGCTATCAGCCACCTGCGTTGCAAGCTCACGGGTAGGTACCAAAAAAAGCCCAGTGACAAAGTTACCTTTGCTCGCTGCTTTTTTAGCGCCTTGCTCTAAAAATAACTTTTGCAACATAGGCAAAGCAAACGTTGCTGTTTTACCTGAGCCGGTATTTGCCCCCGCAATTAAATCGCTACCAGCCAAAATGCTCGGAATTGCTTTTGCCTGAATCGGCGTAGGTTGCGTGTATTCAAGATCAGACAATCGAGCAATTAGCTCTGGAATAAGGCCAAGTTCGTTGAAATTACTAAGGTTTGCGGCAGAGGTCATAAAATATGCGGGCTCATTACTAAAATAGCCTGCAATTTTAGCGTATTTATTGCCCGTTAAGTAGGGGTTAGTGATTTTAATGTG
This sequence comes from Pseudoalteromonas sp. SR43-2, assembly GCF_014163885.1. Taxonomy (NCBI): domain Bacteria; kingdom Pseudomonadati; phylum Pseudomonadota; class Gammaproteobacteria; order Alteromonadales; family Pseudoalteromonadaceae; genus Pseudoalteromonas; species Pseudoalteromonas sp. SR43-2. The sequence continues at coordinate 131,041 of NZ_JACJED010000012.1, forward strand.
GTTTTAGAAAAAGAGAAAAGCTGTTACCCCCTTTTCTCTTTAAATATATAACAATCGAGTTGGATTAAAAAATGGTTATGTTTCGTCTTTGCCTAAAGCTGTTTGTAGTCTAGCTTTTGTTTCTTTTAAATAATTTATATAAGGATATGAGTCGTCTGCAATTGCTAAAGCAGACTCCATCTGCTCAAGCGCTTGGCGAGTATCCCCTTGCATTTCATAACCGTAGGACAATGCCGAAAGCGCATCAACTGATTTTGGGTGGTTTTTTATATTGTATTTAAACACTTCAATAGCACGGGTAAACTGCTTGCTACCCGTTAAGTTATAACCGAGTGATCTAACAGCACGATCTGGTGGAGATATTTGCTCGCCCCATTGCTGAGATAATGTTTGATAATAAGCATCGATAGAGGCTACATCGTCAGTTAAAGCACTTATAGGCATTTGTTTAGGTAAAAATAAGTTGTAATAAGCATTAAATATGCCTGCAGCAGAGGTTAAGCCATGCGAGATACCATTAAACGCATCATTAAAAAAGCGTAACCCTCGCACTTTATGTGATTGCAGTGATTGCTGTAGTTCATCGTACCTTTCACGCATTATGCCAGCTTCTTCGCCTATATTGATATAAACGTAGTTATTCAGGTCTTTTGAATTATTGATAAACGACTTAGTCGCCTTTACAGATGCACCATAGTTCCACCAAACGGCAGGGCTGTAAGCAATATGCGCTTGAAATAGTTCGGGCTTTGCCTGCAACACATATAGCGCAAATACACCTCCAGCAGATGCGCCAGCAATCACTTTATAATTGTGCGTACGATAACTTTTATTAATCAAGGGTATAAGCTCTTGCTCTATAAATGCTAAAAACGTTGCTGCGCCACCCCCTTCACCGACAGGACCTTGCGGCTCTTTATTCACTGTAGGATACATATCTCTAAGTCGATTAGTGTTTTCAATAGCGACAATAATTACCTCAGGCGCACGATTAGCATTTTGCAAGCGCTCAATGACAGCACTAGCAAGCGGTATATTACCCGCTCCATCTAAGCGATAAATAACTGGATATACCTTATTTGGCTCAGATTGATAGCTTTTAGGCAATTGCACGACAACTGTGCGTTCTTCGTTTAAAACAGCCGATTTAAAAGTATGTGTGTGCTGAGAATAATCAGCTACTTGTTGTTTAGCATTAGATTGTGCAAAGGCACTTTGTGAACTAAAAGCAAAACAGCTAACAAAACAAATGACTGCAAATAAACGCATGACTAATCCCTTAGAGAATAATAAGTTACTTAAGCTAACAGACTTTTAGGCACAAAAAAAGCGCCTTAAGCGCTTTTTAACATTAATAATGTGGGAGAGGAATAAAGTTTCATACTAAACAGCCAAGTAACCCTGATCGTACCGTTTGAGATTAAATGTGATCAAAAATAAAGATTCATACTACTTGCTTCTACCCATTTAGAATCGAGCAACAACGGAGTATTAAAGTATCATACTCGTTGCACCTCACTTCGGTACATAACTTTGCCAGTGAACTAGCTAAATTAGCTAGTTACGGATTACATCAAGTAAGGCAAATCATATCTACGACATTATTAAAGTAGCAAGCTGCTGATTAGCATGGTCATAAGTTACACGCATATTTCTAATAAAATCACCGGGAAATTTATGATGGCTACATGGGCAGTGGCTTGTCAGTCACAACCTCTTTCATCACAATAGTCGATGTTAGCCTTTTGACATAAGGTAGAGCCGAAAGCACAGAATCATACAATGCTTGGAAAGCATGGAGATCCTTCTCAACAATATGAAGTAGATAATCAGGTTCCCCAAATAAACGCTGTGCCTGAATTACTTGTGGAATACATCTAACTTCATTCTCAAATTTCGCAACAGCCATGTTATCTCCTTCCTTCATGGTTACAAATACCAGGGCAGAAAACCCTAAGCCGATGCGCGAAGCATTGAGTTGGGCTTTATACCCAGCAATAGCACCTGAGTCTTCCAACGTCTTTAAGCGCCGATGGCAAGGTGACACACTTAACCCTACACGCTCTGCTAAATCTGTGACTGACAATCGCCCGTCTATTTGCAACTCAGCAAGAATTTTCTTATCTAGACCATCCATTTGAAAATATTTCCCAATTTCAACGTAATTTAAGCAAAATATTGAAAGCACATTCTAACGAATACGACATATCATTCACAGTACATACACTTTAAAATTTCACATTCGTTTGGAATATATAAACAAAATGGCAATCAATCTGTTAATCGCGTTCTGGACTGTATCCATACTGTTCGTTATTACCCCAGGTGTTGACTGGGCTTATGCAATCTCTGCTGGTATGAAAGGGCGAGTTGTTGTGCCAGCCGTAACAGGTTTAATACTGGGGCATTTCATTGCAACCTTGATTGTTGCAGCCGGTGTTGGTGTCATTGTGTCAAGTATGCCTTTAGCAATGACCACGTTAACCCTCATCGGAGCAAGTTATCTGATGTGGATTGGGATACAGCTCTCTAAGAATCCACCAAAGCCAGACGGCAACTCAGCATTGGAGCAACATTCTTGGTGGCGCTGGTTGACAAAAGGGACATGCGTCAGTGGTTTGAACCCGAAAGTGTTTCTGCTCTTTTTAGCTCTACTTCCTCAATTTACCGATCCGACGTCTGATTGGTCGATTTCCACTCAAATCGTCACATTAGGATTGATCCACATTATCAGCTGCACCATTGTTTACCTGATCGTGGGGTACTCCGCTCAGTTTATTCTTTCAACACGACCAAAAGCCGCATTGATGGTTGGTCGGGTTTCCGGTGTGCTCATGATTTTCATCGCACTGGGTTTACTCGCCGAACAAGCAACTTTATTTATCTAGGAGTTTTTTATGTCTACAGGACACTTATCCCCTTATGGCAACGGTAATATCATTGATAAAGTTAGCAAAGTACGAATACCTCATTTGCAGCAGCTAAAAATTGAAGGGAAAAAATGGGCCATGTTGACTGCTTATGACATGTTCAGTGCCCAAATTTTTGAAGAAGCCGGGATCCCAGTCTTACTTATTGGTGATTCGGCATCCAATAACGTCTTAGGCAACAGTACTTCTCTGCCCATCACGGTTGATGAAATGTTACCGATGGTTAGGGCGGTCAGTCATTCAACTAAGAAACCGTTGATTATTGCTGACTTACCCTTCGGATCATATCAAGCCTCGGCTGAGCAGTGTTTCCATACAGCGGTAAGGTTTATGAAAGAAGGTGGCGCACACGCAGTTAAAATTGAAGGAAATTTGTCGATCTTACCTCAAGTAGAAAAACTTGCGCTCTCTGGGATCCCCGTCATGGCTCATATTGGTTTTACCCCTCAGTCAGAACACCAACTGGGTGGCTATAAAATTCAAGGTAAAGGTGACAGCGCAGATAAATTAGTTGAAGCAGCAAAAACATTTGAGAAAGCAGGTGCATTTGCACTCCTAATTGAAATGGTTCCAAGCGACGTAGCAACCCGTATAACACAAGCGGTTTCGATACCGACAGTTGGTATTGGTGCAGGTTCAGGCTGTGATGCTCAAGTCCTTGTGTGGCAAGATATGGCTGGCATGAGAACTCAAGGTTTACCTCGATTTGTAAAGCAATATGCTGATATGCGGTCTATTTTATCCAATGCGGCTAAAGCTTATAGAGAAGACGTGGAACAAGGCACTTTTCCAGATAAAGAACACTCATTTTAAAGATCGTTTTGAAACTCGTTATCTATTTTTGATTAACAAGGTACTAACAGATTTATGCATTACTAAAATTTGGGCATCTTAAGGTCACTAGTCTCAACAATCTGGAACCCACCGACTCAGAATGGGGCATAAATGGTTTAGAAATGGCAGCTTACCTATGTGATCGCTGCCATTTCAGTATGATACTTTAATACTTAGTATTAATCTTTATTACTTAGTATGAGACTTTATTCCTATCCCACAAATAAAAACCTATAACCTTTTGATTTTACTCAACAGTAACCGATTTAGCTAAGTTACGAGGTTGGTCAACGTCGGTACCTTTAATTACCGCTACGTAGTACGACAGTAACTGTAATGGCAGTGTGTAAACAATTGGCGCAATAATGTCGTCAGTGTGGTTTACGTTGATAACACGCATTGTGTCGTCTGACTCAAAGTGTGAATCTTTATCTGCGAATACGTAAATAATGCCGCCACGTGCGCGTACTTCTTCTACGTTTGATTTAAGCTTTTCTAATAACTCATTGTTTGGTGCTACAACAATAATTGGCATGTCAGCATCAATAAGTGCGAGTGGGCCATGTTTTAGCTCGCCCGCTGCGTAGGCTTCTGCGTGAATGTACGAAATCTCTTTAAGCTTAAGCGCACCTTCCATTGCGATTGGATATTGTGAGCCACGACCTAAAAACAGTGAGTGATGCTTGTCGGCAAATTCTTCTGCAAGGTCTGCAATGCCATCTGCAAGCAGTAATGTTTCTTCAAGCTTAGCAGGTAGTACTTTTATAGCATTTACAATAGCACTTTGATCAAGCTGTTTTTCTTGAGCTATAGACGCAGTAAGCATTAACAAACCAACTAATTGCGTTGTAAATGCTTTAGTAGAAGCCACGCCTATTTCAGCGCCAGCTTTGGTCATAAAGGCAAGATCTGATTCGCGTACAAGCGATGAACCAGGTACGTTACAAATGGTCATTGAGGCCATGTAACCTTGCTCTTTAGCTAAGCGTAATGCAGCTAGCGTATCGGCAGTTTCACCCGATTGAGAAATAGTAACAAGTAAGCTATTTTCATGAACAAACGACTGACGGTATCTAAATTCAGAAGCTATTTCTACATTACAGCTAACGCCTGCAAATTGCTCAAGCCAATAACGTGCAACCATACCTGAATGGTAAGACGTGCCACAGGCAATAATTTGCACGTGTTTTACGTCTTTAAATATTTGCTGAGCGCTTTCGCCAAACGCATCAATTGCTACGCGGTCGTCGTTTAAACGCCCTTCAAGGGTATTACGTACCGCAAGTGGTTGCTCGTAGATTTCTTTTAGCATGTAGTGGCGGTAGTCGCCTTTGCCTGATGCATCTTGTGTAATGTTTGATTCAATCACTTCACGCTCTACAGCGTCGCCGTTTTCGTCAAAAATTTCTACTGTATCACGTGTAATACGCGCTACATCGCCTTCTTCTAAAAAGATGAAGCTACGAGTAACAGGTAATAGTGCTAACTGATCAGAAGCTATAAAGTTTTCGCCAAGGCCTAAACCAATAACAAGAGGGCTACCTGAGCGCGCTACAATGATTTCGTTGTCGTTTGCTTTATCAAATACAACTGTACCAAACGCACCTTCAAATTGCTTAACAGCTGCCTGTACTGCTGCAAGTAAACTAGTGTGCTGCTTACGAAGCTTATGAATTAAGTGCACCATTACTTCGGTATCGGTTTCAGATAGAAACTCGTAACCTTCTTCTTTAAGCGATGCGCGTAAGCTAGCGTGGTTTTCAATAATACCGTTGTGCACGAGTGCTAGCTGGTTGTTTGATACATGCGGGTGTGCGTTTTCTTCTGTAACGCTACCATGTGTTGCCCAGCGAGTGTGTGCAATACCTGTATGACCGCTAACGCCTGCTTTCTCAAGTGCAGCTTCTACGTTTACTACTTTACCTACTGCTTTAACAGTATTAAGTGTGTTGCCATCAAGCAATGCTACGCCTGCTGAGTCATAACCACGGTATTCAAGACGTTTAAGGCCTTCAACTAAAATTTTGTTTACTGGACGTTCTGCAACTGCCCCAACTATTCCACACATAGTGTCTCCATTAATTTTTTAATTCTAGTAACTCACTTTGTAGTTACTATTCAATAATCTCTGCGCAAATTAGTTTTACACCACACGCCTCAATTGCTTTGCGCTTTTCGTCTGCCAAGCCATCGTCGGTTATTAATGTGGTTACTATTTTCCACGGTAATTCTAAATTTGGTATTTTTCGGCCAATCTTATCTGATTCAACCATTACAATTACTTCACGAGCCGCTTTTGCCATTACTTGGCTCAAACCAACTAACTCATTAAAGGTTGTTGTGCCACGTTTTACATCTATACCATCCGCACCAATAAAGAGCTGATCGAAGTCGTAAGAGCATAATACGTTTTCGGCAACTTGCCCCTGAAATGACTCAGAATGTGGATCCCAGGTTCCACCGGTCATCAAAAGTGTTGGCTCGTTCTCGAGTGCTAATAAACGACTTGCTACTTTAATTGCATTGGTCATTACAACTAACCCGCGCTTATTTGCAAGCTCAGGGATCATGGCGGCCGTAGTACGCCCGCTATCAATAATAATGCGGTTATGATCTTTTATAAGCGTTGCTGCTGCTTTAGCTATAGCCACTTTGCGCTTAGAGTCTATCTCATCGCTAACAATTTCTTTAGGCAGTGCAATAGCACCGCCGTAACGGCGAAGTAATAAACCACTTTTTTCAAGCGAGGTTAAATCTTTGCGAATGGTTACTTCAGATGTTTGAAACTGCTGTGCTAACTTTTCAACAGCGACTTCACCTAATTCATTAACTTGAACGAGTATATTGTGACGACGCTGCTGTGTGTTTCGTTTAGTCATAGAGCTCGTGAATTAAGTTTCGTTTCGAAAGTTATGCAATTTTAAACGAAACAACCTAAATGGCAAGTTAATGAGTAAAAAAAGCGCAATGTGCGCTTTTTAATTTAACAGCATGTAGATGTGGTGAAACATTCTAACTTGCTCAGTGAACTATAAACTAGATTACTGAGCACGCTATTATTTTTTAGTTCAAATAAGGATATATTAAAAACTCACTACCTAAAATATATAAACTCCAAGAATCACGCTCATCTTTTTGAATTAATACATCGTGGTAATTATTCGAGATTTGTGGACTCTCCCAAATAACTTGATTTGATAACTTATCCACTAGGCTAATTGTTTTTTCTATAGAGTAATGTGCCAGATAGTTTCGGCCATAAACGCCACCTATAGCTTCATCGAGGATTTTCTCTTTGTGGTAAATTGTAAAGCCCTTAATTTGTTGTTCGTCCAAAATTTCTAATGCTTTCGTTTTCGTATCTAATACTATTAAACCACCTTCTTCATCGAAACTACCAAAAGTACGATAATCAATTATTAGCTCTAGTTGAGGATCTGAATCTAGCTGAATAGCATGTACATGCGCTACATGGCTTGTTGTTTCTTGTAAGAAATCTAAAGGTACAGGCCAATTGCTACTGTCAATTGAAATGGGTGATAAGCTTGGATTTTCGTAAAAAGCTATACCTAAATCGTAATAACCTATTATTATTTTTGACAACTCCTCAGACGGCAAGTAAGGAAAGTAGGCTCTTGATACGACTTCTCCTGTTTGTTTAGCGATTGTGTAATATCTAATATCACTTTTAAGGCTCAAGTGTGTTTCGGACTCTGTAAAAGCAAAATCATACGAATTAGAAAAAGTCACTTCTGCAACGCTAGTTTGCCAAATTACACTGGTTGAACCTGTATTGCGTTTAACAATAAATGTCTCGTTGTTAATTTGAGTTAATGAATACTCAATTTGATTTTCATTATCTTGCGTTAACAGCATCTCTCCAGTGAAAGTAACAGGTGCATTATTGTGCGTTACCTTAGCCGAACGGCCAAAATCTGAAATGCTAACCGTATCATCAACAGCACCAACAATATGAAGATTAGGAAGTTGACCTTGAGCCACTGATGAATACTCAAGCTGCCATAGCCCATTCTCATAGCTAAAGCTTTGCATCGTATATTCTTCGTATAAATAACTTCCTTCTAAACTATCTGTTTTGCTTACTAATAATGACTGTATTCCATCATTATCAAAATCAACAGCTCCTATTACTCTCCCAATGGGGTTTTCAGCAATAGATACAGAGAAAAATTGCCACTGCTGATTAAAGTAATAAAGCTCTTTTGAATTAGAAAAATAAACATGACTATAAGGACTATCTACTTCAAGGCTGATCGAAATACCATCATTGAAATTAGTCTCAAACTTTTCACTACCCACCTGCAGTTCACCATCTTCCCACCATATTAGTTCACTATAATGTTCGGAGGCCTTATATCTAGTTACACGACAATTATCACCACTGGTAAATGCCTTAAATTTATATTCAGAGTAGGGTCCTATCAGGTATTTGTTCTGTTTGACATCAAATATACTTTTCCTATCAATTAACTCTTTAAAGCCGTCGTTATTCAAATCACAAACTTGAATCAAGCTATTTGAATAATTAAGTGAAAGGTCCGGCGCAACAATAAGCGTAGTGATAGAAAGATCATTTCCATTAATAAGATAGCTATCATACGAATGCCCCGCCGAAAGAAGAATATCTTCAATACCATCGCCGTTATAATCAAATACCATAGAGTTATAATTTTCAGCCGAAACATCATCTATCAGCAAACTACTTGAACCCTCATTAGTTAAAAATATTTGATGTTTAGCTGCCTCTTGGTTGTAAGTAATACTTAGCCAATTTAGTTGCGTCCCTGACTGATTCAGAAATGCACCTAAATGCTCAACATTTGAAGGTAAGTGAGGTATCCATTTATTGTATTCTAGCAACCCTGTCTCACTGAGACTTAAGATATAATTATCATTACCGCGTAATACACCCCTTTTTTGGTTCGAAAGCTTAATTGAAGCTACACTGGATGTTGAGTTGTTCACATAACCAACTGAGCGATTATCTACGCCACCGAGTGATTGAAGGTTGATTTGGTGCTTAATTCTTATTTGATTGTCAGAGTTTGAGATATCAACAGCAAAATTTACGTTTAAATTACTACCAAAGTCAGGCGCGTTGCTTAACCAATTAATCTCTCCTTGTTCTGAAGTCGAGATATTACTTGGCCCATAAGCAATTTTGTATTCAAAAGGACCATCGAACTCATCATTAGATAAGTTAATAATGGCCGTATAGTGTTCACCTAATTCTATTTCATCATATGCAGTAATGTCAGAAACAATTGCTGGCAGTTTTTCTAATTTAAACTCATGCTCCACAGTATTTTCTGCACCACTTGGGTCTACAACTGTTAACGAAATACGATAAAGGCCAGGTAGGTCTCCAATAAAGTCAATTTTGCTACCGGTGCCAAGTTGCCAACTAGCATTCTGCGGAAAAGTTATTAATTTCCACTCATAACCTAATGGTTCAAAATCGGGATCCTTGGAGTGCGTTGCATCAAGAGTGAGGATAGAGTGTCGTAGAGCTTTGTTCGAGCCTGAAATACTTGCTATAGGAATAGAGTTGGCAGTATTGTTATAAACATTATCTAAGTCAGTTAAATAAAACTCTAGTGGCAAAAATTCATTAGATAGATGTATGGTCGAAATACCATTAGCTTTGAGATCTACACTAGCAGTATTTTGTGATATTAGGGTGTACTTTGCTCCTATTATTGAAGGCAGAGATATATCATTGGTTGGATAAAACTCATCAGTTTTTATTGTTAGTTTTCCTAAATCACTAAAATAAACTTCACCATTAAAACCAATACCATACCCAACATTGGTTGCATCTAAAACAGCATCAAGCCTTACATTAGAGAATAAAATATCAAGCGAATTTTCATCAGCACCTTTAAATTGAATATTCACAGTAGCGCTACTGTCACTATTTACTCCCTGACTATTAGCAATAGCAAAACCTTCTGTTAAATAGGTAACCCCAAGCACTTCGTTACTAATTGTTAAACTAGGGACTACCCCATACTCTAAAACAAATTCAGCGTTAGAGTTTTCGATATAAATATCAGATTGCCCATTAAAAACCCACCCAGCAGCAGAGCAATTGTTATAAGTAATTATATAGTGCTGATTAGCCTCTTCCTCTTTCATGTCAGCAGAGCCAGTAACACAACCGAAATTATCAGATTGGTTATCTAGCACTGGGTCGTGGAGAAATAGATTTTGATAATCCTCTCCAAATACTATGGAATTTAGGCTATCTATTAGATATGAGTACTGAGTTGTTAGTTGAGTTACATTACTTGCTGTTATTTCGAATAAAGATAACTCACCGTCATAGGTAGGCGTATTTTGATAATCAGGCTTAACAAATTTAGTTTTTCCAGAAGAACCAGAATCATTATTAGCAGGTTGGCTGGCATCATTACCCCCTCCCCCACAACCGGCTAAAATAATTGTTAAACAGAATAATTTAGTTAGTTTATTTAATTTCATTACTTACTCCTTGTAACATGAATTTTACATTATTAAAGCTTTTTTAAAAAGGAATATAATAAAAGTCAAAATTTGTTTAAAACCTTTTTAGCCCATATAAAAAGGTAATAACAACTTTTCAGTAAAATATATAAGCATGAGATAATACTTAATAATGTATGCATATAAATGAATAACAAACTCAATGAAATTATTTAATAGCGTGACTAAGCCATATTTAATGCAAAGAAAACAAACAGGCGAGATATGCCGATTATTCAATAAAAGCCCGAGTAAAGGTAATTTAAAGCGTATTAAAGAGCTGTTCGCACAATGCGGTGAAGAGGTAATTATAGAATCAGGTTTTCATTGCGATTATGGCAATCAAATAGTTATTGGTGATCGTACTTTTATGAATATTAATTGCACACTTCTCGACTCGCCATTAGCCAATCACTCAATCACCATTGGTGATGACTGCTTAATAGGCCCAAACGTTCAGCTTTTAGCTGTGTCACATGCTACTAATCCAGCAGAAAGGCTTAATAAGGAAAACTTTGCAGCCCCTATCGCGTTAGGCAATAACGTATGGATTGGCGCAGGCGCTATTATTCTTGCTGGAGTTAATATAGGCGAAAATAGTATTGTGGGTGCGGGTGCTGTGGTTACTAAAAATGTAATGGCTAATACCGTAGTAGCGGGTAACCCAGCTCGTGAAATAAGAACACTATAGTTATTACCGATGTGATGTTAGCGTCGGGTGTTGCTGTGAGTGGATGTTAATTGCGCACATTTTACTTTTCTGCAGACGTAAAAAAGCCCGACTATTTCTAGTCGGGCTCTCTACAATTTGAAGCTTGGTGGTGTCGTAGTGCCCACAGCGGTAGAAAGTCACATAGCAAATACTACACTCTCTTTGTGTCAGGGCGGCCTTCAATGGGGCTCGCCTTTGAGCTGTTTCGTTTCACTACTTAGTTCGGCATGGGCTCTTGGCTATTTACTAAATCCCAG
>NZ_JACJED010000013.1:0-130524 GCF_014163885.1 Pseudoalteromonas sp. SR43-2
CTCGGCAATTGCTCCTGCATTGCTCTACCTTCTGCATCCATGCAGTCGTAAATGAGAATTTTTTAACACAGGTAGCGACACGTTTAGCCCCGCAAAATGATTAAGTATTATTGCGGATTGGTATAAAGCCCCTTTACAATAAATCCTAATGCTAGAAGCATTACTTATTTAAAATAGTAGCAATGCGTTTACCCAGTTCTGGAAGTACATCTTGTTCAAACCATGGGTTCTTTTTAAGCCATATATTATTACGCGGACTCGGATGTGGAAGCACTAAATAATTTGGCCAATACTCACGCCACGATTTTACTAACTCCGTAAGTGGCATTTTTTTAGTCTCTGGTAAATGATACGCCTGCGCGTATTTACCAAGCACTATTGTCAGCTCAATATTTGGTAGTGCAGCCAATAATTGCTCGCGCCATGCAGGGGCACATTCTTTTCTCGGTGGTAAATCACCCGACTTACCCCTACCCGGGTAGCAAAAGCCCATAGGTAAAATTGCTATATTATTAGCATCGTAAAATTCATCCCTTGTTAGCCCAAGCCATTCTCGTAGGCGGTTTCCGCTTGCATCATTAAACGGCACACCTGTTTCGTGAACTTTGATTCCAGGTGCTTGGCCTGCAATTAAAATGCGTGCGTTTGGGTTAAATTGTATAACAGGACGAGCCCCTAAAGGTAAATGAGGTTCACAGATCACGCATTTACTAACTTGGTCTATTAATTGGTGACTATTCATGTTTATTTGGCCTTAAATGCTTAATTTTCATCCTAAATGGCCATTTAGGATAAATGAGTTGGTAAAAAATCGGTTTATTTTATCTAAAATGGCGATTAGTTAGTAAAATCGTGATCTTTAAGCTTATTCGCGCTACAAGCCTTGTAAAACCTAGTGTTGCTCGGCCCATACAGCAAATTCATTGCCGCTTGGCTCTGCAAAATGAAACCGGCAACCACCCGGGAATTCAAAAATAGGTTTTAAGATTGTGCCACCATGGAGTTGTACTTTTTTATAAGTGGCGTGAATGTCGTTACTATAAAAAACCAATAGCGCAGCACCGTTTTGAGTTAGCGATTTAAGCGGCGCATTAAAAAAGCCACCATCGAGCCCTTGGCCACTAAACGCCGTGTATTCTGGGCCGTAGTCAGTAAACTGCCAATTAAATACACGACTAAAAAAGGCCTTAGTTGCAGGTAAGTCGCATGCAGGGAACTCAACGTAATTTAGTTTTTCGTGATCGCTCATCGTTATTCACTCTTTATTTTTACTCAGTTTATTAACCTTAAGCATTACATAGAGCCTGTGCAATATCATTAAATAATATCAGATCAGTATTTTACTAAGTAACTAAGTAACTAAGTAAGCATAACTTACTCAAAAGTTAAACATCACAAATGAGAATAACTATCTTTTGTATTTGTAACATATATAATAGCGCCTTTGTTTTATCCTCAGCTTTAAATAAAGGGATTAATTAATTATGCAGGCACCTTTGCACAGTGCGCCATTCGATAAGGTTAACGTGATTGCGCTTATAGTAAAAAGCGTAAGCAGTTATCGAGTTTTGGTATTTTTACGTTTTTTTATTGCCATAATTGGTGGCTATGCTTTTACCTCTGCAAATACTGCGTTATTAAGCTTTGTGTTACCAATAGCTAAACAAGACGCTGTGCTTTTTAGTGTTTCAATTAGCATTTTAATTTATGCCGTCGTATTTATTTATGCCTTTAGCATTAAGTCATTAAAAACAGTGTGGATCAGTATTTTACTAAGTACAGGTACGTTCGCCGGGTTGCTTGCGTTGCTAAAGGATTGGGTATGAAAGACAGCTTTTTCAGATCAATGACTTGGTTGCACACTTGGGTAGGGTTACTCGTTTGCTGGTTATTATATTTAATATTTTTTGCAGGGACTCTTAGCTTTTTTAGAGACGAAATAACGTTATGGAATCAACCTGCCATTCATAATGTGCAAGCCCAAACACAGCGTATAGAAGCGCAAAAACAACAAATAATTACCGGATTTGATTACTTAGCTAACCATGGAGCTCACTCATCAAGCTGGCGTATTACATTACCCGAGCCACGCATTCCTTATTTAATTTATGGTTATGCAAAACCAAAAGAGCCAGGTCAGCGCCGCAGCCGGTTTGAAAACACACAGCTAAACCCTAATACCATGCAAGAGCTTGAGCCCTTTGTAGATACTAAAGGCGGTAACTTTTTTTATCGGCTGCACTATGATTTACATTACATGGATGCAATAACCGCACGCTGGATTGTGTGCTTTGCTAGCTTTTTTATGCTGATTGCCATTATATCGGGGGTGGTTATTCATAAGCGTATTTTTAAAGATATGTTTAGCTTTAGGCGTAACAAAGGTAGCCGTACATGGTTAGATGCCCATAACTTAAGCTCAGTGCTTGCCCTTCCTTTTCATTTAATGATTACTTATACGGGTATAATTACACTTATATTTATGTTGTTTCCCTACCCTGCGCAAACGTCTTACGATAACGGCATGCGTGGTTTTTTTAATGATGTAACCCCTCGCAACACCATGACCGATAAAGCTCAAGGCGAATCATCAATGGTGCCGATTCAACGCATTTTGGATCAGGTTTATACTAAGTGGCCTCATGCAGATATTACTCGCGTACAAGTTAATCAACCAAATATGGCAGCTTCAACAATTACCGTATTAGTTAGCGCAGGTAAAACACTACGCGACCAAGCACCACGCTTAATATTTAGTGGTGCTACAGGGCAAATGGTCGCTAAAACTGATGACGAACTAACTAGCAGCAAAGCGCTTTACGAGTCGCTTAATTCAATGCATACGGGGCGTTTAGCTACGTGGTTGTTGCGCTGGTTATACGTATTAGGTGGTATTGCAGGCTGTGTAATGATTGGCTCTGGCTGTATTATGTGGGCTAAGCGAATTCGCGAGCGAACTAAAAATAACGTTAAACCTTCGTTTGGTTTAAAACTAGTTGAAGGGTTAAACCTAGCCACTATTATGGGGCTTCCACTGGCAACGTGTGCATTTTTTATTGCTAACAGACTACTTAGCCCAACTACCGCAGAGCGCGCAGATAAAGAAATACTCGCGTTCTTTTTAACATGGCTAGCGGTTGCTCTTTTAGCACTTATAAAGCGCGATGCACTGCAATGGCGAGTTATGGCAGCTATAAATGCTGTTGCATGTTTAAGCGTACCGGTTATTAATGCACTTACAACTAACGGTAATATAGTTAGCTATTTGATGCACAAACAGTGGTCTTTATTTACTTTTGATGCACTGTTTTTGTTATTTAGTATATTGTTTTTTATACAAACCGAAAAATTATGTACTGCTAAAAACAACTCAAAAATAATCAGCCCTAGTCAATCTAATAACCTTAAAAGGCAAAAACCATGATTGATTTACTTGGGTTTAGCCTATGCCTGCTCAGTTTTAACTGTTTTGCGCTGGCTAAGTATAATCATTTTAAAGATGTAGTTAAAAAACGCCCTACAGAGTCCCAACGTAAAAAGCTGCTATTAGCTGCTTGGATCAGTATTTTACTAAGCTTGGTGCTTTGTATAGTTACTCAAGATGGATATGGAGCATTACTATTTTGCGGATTTATGAGCCTAAGTGTTTTAATTATAATGGTTTTTTATAATTTTTTAGTAAGCTACGTAAAGTGGTTTAGTGTTTTAAATAGCGTGTTAATTGTACTAAGTGGGTTGTTTTTAGCATTAAACTAGCCTTAGTTAGTAAAAACGTGATCCGTTATTTCCCATAGATTATGGCAAAAAAAATGGCAAGCTATATAGCTTGCCAACAATAGGGGATATTCAGTGTTTCTAATACTTGCTGTCTCACGGCAAGTACACACAATATAACCATAATATATTTAAGTTACTTTACAGTTAGATGACTCTTTTATTACTACTGTAAAGGGGCTTTACATTGTTTATTGCTCAACCCAAATTATTTTATCGGTAGCAAAGCCCAACTCTTTAGCTTTTGTTAAAAAGTGTTCTTTAAGCTCTTTGCTAACCGTTGGCGTACGCGACAGAAACCACAAGTAATCTTTGTTGTAACTGGTTATAAATGCATATTGATAGTCGGGTTGGTCAAGCTCAAAAATCACGTAAGCCCCATAAAATGGACCAAAAAACGAGACTTTAAAATGTCCGGTGTCAGTGCCTTCAACAAACTTGGCTAAGCCTTCGGCGTTATCCCATTTTTTATCATCCGTTAAATACCCTTTGTTAAGGACCTTTACTGTGCCGTCGTCGTTAATTGAATAAGTCGCGGTAACTTGCTCCATACCTTCTTCGAATGAGTGATTAAGACGCGCTATTTCAAACCATTTGCCTTTATATTTTTGTATATCAAAGTTTTTAACGGGTGTTATTCCCTCAGGAGGGCTGGTGCAAGCACTAAGAAAAAATAGCCCTGTAATAAGTAAACCGTATTTTATAGCCTTCATGTAAGCTCCTTTTTAAATTACATAAATAGTATGTATTATCTAAATATAGATGGATATAAAGTTTGCTAGCCGATTAAAAAATTTTGCTATAGGATCATATTAATTCTAAAGCAATAAAAATGACCATAGCATGAAAATTTGGGTAGATGCAGACGCGTGTCCTGTTGTTATAAAAGAAATACTTTTTAGAGCTGCAGAGCGTATGAAAATCGAGACTATTTTAGTGGCTAATCACGCAATGCGTATTCCGCCGTCAAAATACATAAGCCGCGTTCAAGTATCGTCGGGGTTTGATGTAGCCGACGACGAAATAGTAAAACGTATTGAAAAAGGCGATTTAGTTATTACGGGCGATATTCCGCTAGCAAGTGAAGTAATTGATAACGGCGGGCAAGCACTCAACCCGCGTGGCGAGCTTTATACCACCGAGAATATCCGCTCAATACTTAACGTGCGAGACTTTATGGATACCATGCGCTCAAGTGGCGTAGAAATGAGTGGTGGGCCGCCGCCACTTAGCCAAACCGATCGCCAAAACTTTGCAAATAACCTCGACCGTATTTTAGCGCAAAACAAGGCTAACTAACTTGAATACCCAATTAGTTGGCTTAGGTGATACGCAATTTAGCGTGGCGGTATACGTAGCAAAAGCGCCGCCAATGCCGTTTTTTGAAACACTCGAATGCCTAGTACCGGTTATAAATGATCAAATAAATACTATAAACCTGCACTGTGGTAATGGTTGGCGTAAGGTATTTAACGTTTACGCCAAAGTGCTATTTACCCTGCCAAGTGAGCATTACTCATTTGCTAAACAAGCCCCTACTTGGCAACAATATCGCGATGAGTTTTTACTTCAAAAAAATAGTAAAACTGCTCTGCTATTTAGCGCGCCTGATATTAGCAAAGCCAGCAATAAAAACCAGCTACACATAATTGCCGGTCGTACGCACGCTAAAGACTTATTACAACAAGGTAAGTTACATGCCCAATTTGATTGGCTCGACGACGAGTTTGCAATAGACACAACTAACAACATTATTGTTTGCCCGTATTTTGATTACAGACAGTTAAGTAATATAAAAATTGCGAGATTAAGCGAGCTAGTCGCGCAGCTAAAAGCCACTAAATAACACATTGTAAGGAACAACCATGGCAGGAATTTTAGAGTTAAACGAATTATTAAAATCAATGCAGCCAGCACTTAAGCAAGGCGAGTATATTTTTTGTTGCTTAGCAGGTAAATTGGCTGATTATGTTCATTTAGAGCCACTTGCCACTTATGTTGAAGAAGAAGGGCTAACCCTTATTTTAAAAGCTGAAACTGCCGATAAAGCAGGTATTACTTACGAGGGCAAATATAATTTAATTACCCTTAACGTACATTCAAGCTTAGAGGCCGTAGGGCTAACTGCTGCGGTATCTGCAAAGCTAACTGAGCATGGCATTAGCGCTAACGTGGTAGCTGCGTTTTATCATGACCATATTTTTGTACAAACAGACAAAGCACAAGCCGCAATCAAAGCACTTGGAGAGATTGGTTAGGTTGCTGGTGAAGCAACAACCTGATTGATATGAATATTGGAGCGTCGGGTGACGCTTCGCTTAACCGACCTACATTTCATGATGCTCTTGGCTTAAAATTTTTATTAAAATATCTAATATCCGCTTTATTTTTTATTACAAACAATTGTTTTTGTATCACTCAACAACCAATTTCGATACCACCCATTTATGCAGCGGATTTTTACTGTAACGCGGATGCCATGCGGCTATTACGTCAAACGGGGCTGGTAACTGTTGCAAATCAATTTTTACCAGCTCTGAGCTTACTGCGCGTGAGGGTAAAAATGCAATGGAGTCTGTAGTTTCTAGATACATCGGTACAATAGAAAAACACGGTGCCGACACAACAACATTGCGTGTTAAATCAAAGCTTTTAAACCAATCGTCAATAGAGCCTTTAAAATTTGGACGCGAAGGCGAGGCAATAATGCTTGGGTAGCTGGCTATTTGTGCAAGGGTTGGTTGTGTCCCTGCTATTGATGAGTTAGGTGAAGTAACGCAAATGTGTTGTTCTTCAAACAGTTTAATAATGGGGTAAGTACTTGGAATATAGTCGGGGAAAGCTATCGCTAAATCGACTTTACCGCTTTCCATTAAATCATGCAGACTATCGAGTTCAAAGTCTCTTATTATTAGCTTTAAATTAGGCGCTTGTTCTCTTAGCTCTTTTACAAGTGCAGGCAAAACAACTTGTTGTGCGTAGTCGGTAGCGGCTATTACAAACGCACCACTAACCGTTTTTGGGTCAAATATTTTAGGGGCTAATAGTGCCTGAAAGTCGTTTAGTAGCTTGTCTATGTCTACCGACAATTCCTCTGCATAAGGCGTTGGTACAAAACCGGTAGTTTTTCTTAAAAACAACTGGTCGTTAAACACATCACGCAACTTTTTAAGTTGCTCACTCACTGCTTGCTGGGTTAAGCCCAATTTACTCGCCGCTTTTGATGCGTTTTTTTCGCGAATCAGCGCTTGGAAAATACGTAGCTGTTTTATATCTAGCCTGTCTAACTTACTCATGCAAATGCCCTTGTTGTTTAAGCATGATGAACGTACCACATTACCAATTATTTTGGTATCACTTACATAAAAGGGTTGTTTTTCATTGTTTAACCACTCCCTTACTATGCTCCTACACACTAAAGTGAACAAATGATTGGAGCAAACAATGAAAACAGTAATTTTAATAGGCGCACTAGGAAAAATGGGTCAAGCGGCATTAACTGGCTTAACTAAGCACAAAGTAATTACGGCGGGTCGCTCGGGCGATGTAGATCATATTGTTGATATTACTAGTGAACAGTCAATTACTGAGCTGTATGAAAAAGTAGGTCATTTTGATGCGGTAGTTAATACCGTAGGTTTATGTGAATACGAAACGTTTGCAGATATGAGCGAAGCCCAGTGGATGAGCACTATTATAAGCAAAATGATGGGGCAAATTAACCTTGTACGCATTGGTCAAAAGTACATTGCCGATGGCGGCTCATTTACACTAATTAGCGGTATTTTAAACGTTAAGCCGATTCCTTTTGCAATTGCTGATGCAACAACCAGCGGCGCAATAGATACGTTTGCAAAATGCGTATCACTAGAAATGCCACGAGGCACACGTATTAATGTGGTAAACCCTACCGTACTTGAAGAAGCATGGGGCGTTTATGGCGAAATGATGCCTGGTTTTCAGCCAGTACCAGGCAAACTTGTAGGTAAAGCGTTTGAGCGTTCGGTTGATGGTTTTATTAATGGCGAAGTTATTTTTGTAGACGCTTAATTGGCTTAGTCTTTCAAACAGATAGGTGAGCTTTGCTTGCAGATTAATAAGCGCTTTGCATTAAAAGAAAGTGACAAAGCGCTTTAAAAACATATTCAAAACGGTGGTAAAATGAAAAAATTAATTCCAATATTTGCTATATTATTGGCTGCAGGTTGTGCCAATGTAACGCCAAGCTCGCAATATGTTAGCGAGCCAGGCGCAAATTCTAATAAAGAATGTAAAACAATACCGCGCCATAAGCACACGATTCAGTGGTGTAAGCCACATTCTTCTAGATAAATTAAACTACATATCCGCTAAAACCTAAGGCTTTAAAATACATCTTCGGAATGCCAAATTTGCACTCATTTAGCAGTTCGCTAAAGCGCATTCTATCAAGCGGGTAAAACTCATTTTCTAAGTCATGCCCTGTTTGTGTTTTACCGGTTTCGGTTAAACCCAATTGCGCGCACGTTGTAAGCTGGGCTTCGCGCTCAAATGAAGTTTCGGGGCGCATTAAATCCGCAATATAAAGGTTTGCGTCTTTTTTAAGCCTTCCTTTAATTGCTTTTAATAACTCTTTTTTATCGCCGTTATCTTGTAAAAAATGCATTACTAATAAACATAAAACGGCATCGGCTTTAACCGATAACTTATCAACGGGGCCATTATGTACATCTACGCGGCTTGTTATGCCTTGCTCATCAAATTGCTGCTGTGCGATAACAAGCATATCGGCTGATGTATCTTGCACGGTAAATAGCCATGTTGGGTTTAGTGCAGCCAGTGCAAGTACTTCTTTGCCTGTGCCAGCTCCTACTACCAAAATATGCGCATTGTCGCTTAGTGTTGCTTGGAGCTGCGCATTAGTGAGCTGATGTAATAATTCATAACCAGGAACTAAACGGGTTATGCGGCTATCGTATTGTGTTGCTTGCTCGCCTGTAAACGTTGGCATTGTATCTCCTTGTTTTCAGTAATGTTGCTTATAAAACTTCAACGGTGGAATATCCACCTGGCTTTTTGGCTACATGCACTTGAGTGGCTACGCGCTCGCTCATTTGTGTTACGTGCGATATAACGCCTACTTTTCTGCCTTGTGCTTGCAAAGAATCCAGAGCGTCCATTGCAATGCTTAGGGTTTCGCTATCTAACGTACCAAACCCTTCGTCAATAAACAAAGAATTGATTTGTACTTTGTTAGACGAAAGCGATGCTAAACCAAGTGCAAGCGCAAGCGATACTAAAAATGACTCACCGCCCGAGAGCGTATTAACAGAGCGTTGCTCGTCGGCCATGTCGCGGTCGATAATGGCAATGTCGAGTGTTTGCGCTATGGCGGTTAATTCGTAGCGTTTGTTGAGTGTTTTTAAATGGCTGTTGGCATAGTGCAGTAATATTTTTAACGTTTGTGTTTGTGCTAAGTTACGCATGGTTTTACCCGTTGCATCGCCCAATACTTTATTAAGCAAGTGCCATTGCTCTACCTGTGTTTTCAGCGTAGTTAACTCGGCTTGTTTGCCTTCAAGCGCCTTTGCGTTTTGGTTATGTTGCTCAATAGCGGTATTAGTTGCTAGTAATGAATTTTGCAGCTGCGTTTGTTGCTCGTTCAAGCTGCTTAATTGCGTACTTAAAGCCTCTGCACTTTGTGTTGGTTTATCGCTACTGTTGTGTTTTTCAAAGGTAAGTTGCTGCTGTTTCAATGCGGCATTTGCATCTATTAACGCTTGAGTTAACTGCTCATGCTGAGTTAAATGCGCTTTTATAGTCTCGCTACTGAGTGTTAGTAAAATTTTGACCTGTTCGTGCGTTACATCGCTGTATTGCGCTTTAAAGTCAGTAAACCACTGGTTATAACGTGCTTCAAGGGTTGCTAGTTCTTGGCTATTTTCAAGTAAGCGTTGCTCCACATTTTTAAGCGTTATAGCGTGCTCATCTCGTTGTTTTATAGCGTCGTCACAGGCTTTTTGACTCGCTTGAACCTGCGATTGCTTTTGCTCTTGCTCACTTATGAGTTTTGCTTGGTAGTCGTCTGCGCTTATTTGCTCGTTATTAAATAAAGCTGAGCGCTCACTTTGTACAGCATCTAATAGCTCTTTAGCTTTTACAAGCTCTTTATTAAGTGCTTTTAACGATTGCTCGCTTTTACTAACAAGCGGGGTAAGCTGCTTTATTTGCTCATTAGCTATGTTTTGGCGCTTTTGGCTTTGCTCAAGTTGCGTTTGAGTTTGCTGATACTGCGTAACCTGCTCGTGCAGCTCGCTAAGTTCAAGCGTGTTGGCTTGTAATTGCTGCCAAAAATTATTGTTTTCAAATTGATTATTGAGCGTTGTACCCAGCTCGTTAATTTGCGCACTTAGCTCGCTATGTTTACTCGTTAACTGGTTTTGCTGGTGTGTAAGCTCAAGGTGTTTATTACTCAGTTGCTGCTGTACTTGCTGCTCTGCTTTAAGTGCTGCTTGTAGCTCATTTACTTTGGTTTGCAGTGTACGCTGGCGTTTTTGCTGCTCAAAGTATTGCGCTTTTTGCTCCGTTAACTGCTTATAAGTCACTTCAAGCTGATCAGGCGTTAAGTCGTTAAGCTCTGTGCGTGCGCCTTGCATGGTATTTTTAATGTCGAGCTGTTTAGCTTTTGCTGTTTGTATTATTTGCTCAAGTTGTCCGTGTTCAGCAGTTAATACGGCATGTTGAGTTTGATGCTTATGCAGCTCGCTTTGTGCATGCTCAAATTGCTTTTTAGCGATATTAAAAGCATTTTCAAAATCAGTAATTAAGTTATTTAATTGCTGATTTTGGTTTACCGCGTACGGGTGCTCGGTGGCGCCGCATACTAAGCAAGGCTCATTAGGGCGAAGCTCAGTGCGTAAATGCTCTACGTTTTCGCTGGCTCTTAAGCGCGCTTGGTTAAGTGCGTACTCGCTACCTTTAAGCGCTTGCTCGCTGGTTATTAAATGCTGATTAAGTAAAGCATGGGCTTGCTGGCTTTCATTTAGCTGCTGATTAAGTACTTGCTGGCGTTGAGTGCTTTGTTTTAGTTCTGCGTTAAATTGCTTATAGCGCTCTCGCTGCTCTTTTAAGTAATCAATACTTTTTAGCTGCGCGTCGCAGTGCTCTGCATTAAATTCATTAAGCTGAGTATTTAATGCCTGTAAAGTTGATTGCTCACCACTAAGTACCGCCTCGCACTGCTGCACTTTATTATTTTGTATATTTAAAAGCTCACTCTGACCTGCAAGCTCGGTATTAAGAGTTTGGCTTTGCGCAGCGTTTGCGGTTAATTGCTGCTGTGCATTTAAGTAGGTATTAAAGCTTTGCTGATAGTAGCTCCAGTCTTTTGCTAAAACATGCAGCTGTGCATGCTCATTAAGCCATTGCTGGCTTTTAGTTGAGTCGGTTTTAACAATTTCTAGCTCGTTATTACTTTGTTTAAGCTGCAAATTAAGCTCATCAAACTGAGATTGCTCTTTGGTTATTTGCGACTCAGTACCTTTTACAGCTTGAGTTTGCAAAGCAATATTGCTGTCGAGCTCGCGCGCTTTAGCTATAATAGGCGCTGCATTTTGTTTTTGCTCATTGGCGTTATTAAGCAGCTCGGTATGCTTTGCAAGCGCGGTATTACGCTCGTTAATTACCGCTAAATGATCAACACTTTTAAGTGATGTTATTTGCTGATCCAACGCCGTATTTTGATCGGTTAATTGAGCAAAACGGCTGCGGTTATCTTTTATTTCAAGCGTTTGTTTAGCTTGTTTTGCCTGCTCGCTTTGTGAGGTAATACTTTCAAGCGCTGAGCTTGCTTGTTGCTGGGTTTGCTGTGCTTGCAGTAAGTTTTGCTCAAGCACTGTAGCTTGCTGATACCAGTTAAGTGCTTTTTCGGTTTTGGATAGCTCTTTTTTAGTGTGTTCGGTTTGCGCTTTTAAATCGGTTAACTTGGTTTGTTGCAGCTCAAGTTCTTCGCTCGTTAATAAGGTATAGCTTTCAAGGCCTGCTTTAAGCGCTTCAAGCTTTGCCACTTGCTCTTTATGGCGCTCAAAAATACGCACGCCAATACGGCTAAATTTATCGGTGCCTGTTAAACACTCTAAAAGTTGTGCTCGCTCATCGCCAGTGGCTTTTAAAAATGCAGCAAACTCATGTTGCGCTAAAAGTACGGCACGTGAGAACTGCTCAAAGTTAAGCCCTATTTTGCTCTCAACTTCTTTTATTGTGTGGCTTTTGTCAGCTATTAAGGTTTCGTCTGGCAGGGTTACTAATGTGTGCTCTGCTACTTTAAGTTTGCCAGTTACCTTTTTATGAGTGCGTGAAACTGTATAACGCGCACGGTAAAGCTGTTTATCTTGCCCTAAAAAGTCAACCTCGGCGTGGCCTTCCCATGTACCTCTGCGTAGTAGGTTCCGCGCATCATTAAGCTTAATGCTGTCGCCATTAAACTCAATTAAGTTACCTTTATCGCCGCGTAGCCTCGCTGTTTTTGTATAAAGGGCTAAACAAATGGCATCTAAAAAGGTACTTTTACCAGCGCCGGTATCGCCTGTTATCGCAAATAAGCCTGCATCTTTTAATGGGGCTTGAGTAAAGTCTATTTCAGCGTCAACTATTGAAGCTAAATTATGAATACGAACTGCGGTTATTTTCATAGTTGTTCTTGCTCCGTAAGCTCGTTTATCACGTCACTTAAAAGTGCTTTTAGCTCATCGGGTACGCTTTGCCCTGCCATATCTTTATCGTTTGCAAATGCTTGTTCTAATAGGTTTAGTGGGTTGAGCATTTCAACTTCGCTTAAATCTTCAAATACGGTGTTGTCGTCATTTTGAGTCGATTGCTCACGTACACGTTCAATACCACAAAATTTAATATGCTTGCCTTCAAGTGCTTGTTCTATTTGTTCTCTGAAGGTGGTGTCGGTATCGCTTGATTTAAGCTTTACACGTAAATAAGGCGCTATTGTATTTTGTGCAGTGTCGAGCGCTTTAATTTGCTCGCATAGCTCGCTTAATGGCACACACTCCCCTTTTGGTAAAACAATTACATCGGCAGAGCGCGTAATGTAAAGGGGGTTTACAGTTGTACTAATATGTTGTTTTTCATCAGTAATAAACTCAATAACATTTACTTGGTGCGTGTAGTTACGTTCTGAAAACGACATAGGTATGGGTGTGCCGCTGTAGCTAATAACATCGCTTTTAGCGACCTGTTGCGCTTTGTGTAAATGCCCAAGGGCAACATAGTTAGCTTGTTTACCAAATATATTGGCTGAAATAGACTCCTCACCACCTATTACTAAGTTACGCTCAGAATCACTAGAAATATCCCCGCCTTTTGCGTGTAAATGCCCCATAACTATTAGTGGTGAGTTTTGCTCGTTTATATTAGTAGCTTGCTCTAGTGCAAGTTCATAAGCTTTTGCAACGCCTTGAGCGTAACTAGGGCCGTTTTCAGTTTGGCTAAGTAAACTTACATCGCTTGCACGTAAAAATGGCATAGCGACGATTACAGCGCGTTTACCATTGGTATCTACGGTAATAACAGTTTCATCGGGTGTCGCGACATCAAAGCGCCCTACTACGTGTGTATCAAATTGCGCTAGTAATGGCTGAGCTGCCAAAATACGATTTGCAGAGTCGTGATTACCCGCAATAATTACTACGTGTAATTGTGGACATGCCTTTTTGGCGTCTTTAATAAATTGGTAAAGCTGATTTTCGGCGCTAGCGCTTGGAGTCGCGGTATGATAAATGTCGCCTGCAACTAAAAGTAAGTCTATTTGTTGTTCAACAAGAGTGGCTAATAACCATGTAAAAAAGGCTTGATGTTCAACACGGCGGTCGTGTTCGTAGAATTGTTGGCCAAGGTGCCAATCTGAGGTGTGGAGGACTTTCATGTCGCGCTCTTAATTAAACCGTAAGAGCGCCAATATACCCAAGGCAGTTAAAGATGCAAGCCTAAGCCGTGCATTACCTTAGGTTAAACTGTACCAAGCTGAAAAAACAACCGGTAATGCTAAAAGTGCCATTAATAATGGAATTTTTAACGTTTTAGTTTGTTTTGCGTGTAGCGCCTTTAATGCATTAGTTTCGTTGCACGCTGCTACTTTATCGATATAAAAATAACCCGAATCGAGATACTGCTTACAGTTATTCTCACTTGCTGGAACCGCAATTAGTTCTTGTTGTTTTTTTAGGATGTAAAAATCCATAAGCCCACCGCATTTCTTGCTAGTAATCGATATTAATTTGAGGATAAATGTGACGAATTTATTTGCCTCAAATAAAAAGGTTGGCGATTTTAAATATAAACTACACTAAAGATCAACCTAAAATTACACTATTTATCATTTATCGTAAAAATAGCGCATATTAAGGAAGTTCGGCAATATTTGAGCCAATAATTCAGCTGTTTTCACTGTGTTTTTGTTCAGTAGAGTGGGCTTTTAGCCCATTTTTCTTGTTGCAAATTAGAAATATTTATACGTAGTATTATTGTTTTACCTGATAACGCTAAAGCAATACTTTTTTAGCAAAGTAACTAAAGTTAATGTTCTTTTTTCAAGCTCTATAGCTTTGTATCTATTTGCTCAAAACCATTATTAAAACCCGCTTTTGTAAACCCCCTTTACAATATTTATTTAGTCGTATTTTGTTACAAAATAATTGTACTTTTTAATCTAAAAAACTAAGTGAATATCACCCTAAAAATACGGTACTTGGTCGCTAATTTATTGAAGCTAACTGGTATATTTGTCAAAGTATGCACACAAAATTATATTAGGACTAACAATGAAAAAAATAGGTCTTACGCTAAGTGCTTTTGTATTGCCTTTGGCAATATCTAGTGCGGTTATGGCGTCTTCGGTTGAGCAAACAAAAGGTTCTTTTGTTGATAAATTTCGTCAATTAGACGAAGCGCTTCCTACACCCAACGTTTATCGTAGTGCCGCTGGCGAACCAGGTGAAAAATACTGGCAGCAACGTGTAAACTACGATATTGATGTAAAGCTAGATGAAAAAAAGCACCGTATTACCGGTAGCCAAAGCATTGAATATAAAAATAACTCTCCGCATACACTTAAATATTTATGGTTACAGTTAGATCAAAATATTTTTAAAAGTGATTCTATTGCCGAAACAACTAAAACGTTTAAAAGCACTTTAGAAAGCCTACCAGCTCAAAAGCCTGCTAAATTAAGTTTAGGTGACTTACGCCGTCAGCAATTTATGAGCGACAACGAACTGGGTTATACAATCAGTGGCGTAAAGGATGACGATGGTAAAGAGCTACGCGTAACTGTAGTTGATACTTTAATGCGCATTGATTTAAACGAGCCATTAAAACCAGGTAAAGAAGTAGAATTTAGCATGAACTTTGCCTTCAACATTGTTGAAGAAGATGCTGTAGGTGCACGTTCTGGTTACGAGCACTTTGAAGAAGATGGCAACGACATATTCTTAATTGCTCAGTGGTTCCCTCGCTTAGCGGCTTATACCGATTACGAAGCATGGACAAACAAGCCATTTTTAGGCTCTGGTGAGTTTACGCTTGAGTTTGGTGATTACGATGTTGAGATTACTGTTCCGGCAGATCACATTGTATCGGCAACAGGTAAGCTTGATAACGCGAGCAAAGTACTTACAAGTACTCAGCGCAAACGTTTAAAGCAAGCTGAAACATCTAAGCGTCCTGTGTTTATTGTTAACGCAGAAGAAGCGCTAGAAAACGAAAAAGAAGGCACCGACAAAACTAAAACGTGGCACTTTAAAGCAGAAAATGTTCGTGACTTTGCTTGGGCGTCGTCTCGTAAGTTTATGTGGGATGCAAAAGGTTATCAGCAAGGTGGTGACGTTCAGCCTTTAGTTATGGCAATGTCGTTCTTCCCTAAAGAAGGTGGTGACTTATGGAAGAAGTACTCAACTGAAGCGGTAGTACACACAATGGAAGTGTACTCTAAGTATTCTTTTGATTACCCATACCCAACCGCACAGTCGGTTAATGGACCAGTTGGTGGTATGGAATACCCAATGATCACCTTTAACGGCCCGCGTACTAAGTTACAAGATGACGGTACTCGTACTTATTCTCAGGCTGAAAAGCGCTTTTTACTTGGCGTAGTTATTCATGAAGTGGGTCATATTTACTTTCCGATGATTGTGAACTCAGATGAGCGCCAATGGACGTGGATGGATGAAGGCTTAAACAGCTTTTTAGATGGTGTTGCTGGTCGTGAATGGGATCCTACTATTCCTTGGGGTGTTGAGCCTCGCGATATAGTGAGCTATATGAAGTCAGAAGTCCAAGTACCAATTATGACTCAGTCAGACAGCGTATTACGTTTAGGCCCAAATGCTTATACTAAGCCTGCCGCAGCACTTAATATTTTACGTGAAGTAATTTTAGGCCGTGACTTATTCGACTTTGCATTTAAAGAGTATGCTCAGCGCTGGAAATACAAGCGCCCTACCCCAGCTGATTTTTTCCGTACAATGGAAGAAGCCTCTGGTGTTGATTTAGATTGGTTTTGGCGTGGCTGGTTTTACACCACAGATCATGTTGATATCTCTTTAGATAAAGTGTATCAACTTCGTTTAGACACTAAAAACCCTGATATTGATTACAGCCGTTTACGTGATATTGAGGCAGACAAGCCTACGTCCTTATTTGTTGAGCGTAACCGCGCCGAAGGTAAAAAAACATGGGTTGAGCAAAATCCTGATGTTACCGATTTTTATGACGAAAACGACCGCTTTACTGTAACCAATAAAGAACGTAACTCGTACAATAAGTTTTTAAAAGGTTTAGAGCCGTGGGAGCGTAAAACGCTTGAACGTGCTTTAGAAGAAGATAAAAACTACTACGTTATGGAATTTTCAAACCTTGGTGGTTTGGTAATGCCTATATTGCTTGAGCTAACATATGAAGATGGCACAACCGAAGAGCGTTATATCCCTGCTGAAATTTGGCGTCGTAATTATAAAAATGTTCAAAAGCTAATTGTGACCGATAAAAACAAACCGCTTGTATCAGTTACTGTAGATCCAGGCTGGGAAACAGCTGACGTAGATGTTGAAAACAATAACTACCCTCGTCGTATTATTCCTTCACGTATTGAAGTGTTTAAAAAGGAAAAGAGTAAAGCTAAAGTAAGTCGCGATATCATGCAAGATATTAAAACTGAGCTTAAAACTGATGAGAAGAAAGACGAAAAAGATGACGGTGGGGAGCCGCAATAATGCGCTTTTTGCTTATTATTGTTTGCCTTTTAGTTGCTGCGCCAAGTATGGCGCATCAACTAAAGTCGTCAGTTACAACCGTGCTTTTTAATAAACGAACGCATAATGTTGAATTAATGCATCGCTTTTATTTACATGATACCGAACACGCCGTAGGAACATTATTTGAAGGCAAAATCGATATTATTAGTAATAAGGCCGACCAACAGCGTTTTGCTAAATATGTTGAATCGCACGTTGCTCTACAAACGTTAAGTGGTGAGCCTTTACCACTTAGCTTTGTAGGGGCGCAAGTAGATGGTAAGTTTTTTTGGGTTTACCAAGAAGCACCAATTCCTGAAAACATTGAAGGAATTAAAATGAGCAATGGCGCGCTTCGTGATTTATGGCCATCTCAGGTAAATATGGTAAACGTTGAGGGCAAAGGTAAGATTAAAACCTTAAACTTTGCACAAGATGATACTTGGCTCGAAGCCCGCTTTGAGCCAAATTAGTAGTTAAAACTTCCCCAACCAACGCGCACTGCAGTTAATGTGCGCGTTTTCTTCAAACGTTTAAACTGCGTTCATTTTAGATCTGGTATATGTAAATTTACGTAAAAATTGGTAGTTCAATTTGTATATTTACCATTTTTTGCGCATGCTACAATTACCAATTATATTTACTGTATTATCAATAGATTGATAGCAGTGCAAATAAATAATTTAAATATAGTTAGTTTCATTTATCCCTTTAGCTGTAACTAGCTAGGGCATAAGCAGTAGAGAATTTTATGTTTAAATTTTATTTAGTAATAACTAAATTCAGGGAGTGATATGACGACTCAGATTGAGGCTATTTTTGGAGTGATTTTTGATTTGGATGGAACATTGGTTTCATCAGAATTAGACTTTGCATTAATAAAGGCCCAAATAGGTTGCCCTTGCGAGCAAGACTTACTTGATTACATTGCTAAGTTGCCCTCACCGTATATGCGTGAAGAGGCAATGAATATAGTTCACCAACACGAATTAATAGACGCACAACATGCCAGTATATTACCTGGGGTGAGTGAAGCTATTAATGCTTTAAAGTCTAAAAATATACCGATGGCAATTGTTACTCGCAATTTTGATAAAGCGGCTGCAATTAAATTACAAAATAACCCACTTCCTATTAGTACAGTTTTAACGCGAAGCGATGCTCCAGCAAAACCAGATCCTAGTGCTTTGAATGCTATTGCTACACTTTGGAACATTAATGCTAGAAATTTACTTTATGTAGGCGATTACCTTTACGATATTCAAGCTGCGCATAATGCAAATATGCGCGCATGTTTATACGCTCCAGAGTTGACGCCAGCCTACGCCGATCAGGCAGATTACGTTTTGCATGACTTTGCGGAATTAGTAACATTAGTTGAGAGTTATTCTGAAAAAATAGAGTTATGTTAAATAGCGTGCCATTTTATTTATTCTGACATAAGTTTGTAGTTATAAAAGTTTTTATTAATCAAGTTTTGCCCATTGCGGAGCTAGCCCAATACGTTTTGAATTGGTAAAATACCGCAAAACGTAACGTATTCATTAGGGGCACAAAATGGGCAGAGCATTTGTAGTTCGTCAAAGTTCTATGATCAAAACAGCCAATGCAAAAACAAAAGTAAACTCAAAGTACGGCAAAGAGATTTACGTTGCAGCAAAAAGTGGTGATCCCGATCCCGAAGTAAACCAAACACTTCGCCGTCTAATCGAAAAAGCTAAAAAAGACCAAGTACCCGCACACGTTATCGAAAAAGCAATTGAAAAAGCAGCCGGTGGCGCAGGAGAAGATTACTCTGTTGCCCGTTATGAAGGCTATGGCCCTGGTAACTGTATGGTTATTGTTGACTGTTTAACAGACAATCCGAACCGTACTATCAAAGATGTACGTTTACCATTTACTAAAACAGACTCAAAAATTGGTACTCCTGGCTGTGTAGCGCATATGTTTGATCATTATGCGGTACTTGGCTTTGCAGGCGATGACGATGAAGTCGTATTAGAAGCATTAATGATGGCTGATGTTGATGTAAGCGATGTTGAAGCGGAGGACGGTAAAATATCAGTATTTGCACCGCCAACAGAATACTTTAAAGCTAAAACTGCCCTTGAAGACGCATTTGAAGGCATTAACTTTGAAGTAGATGAAATTACGTTTATTCCTCAAGTTAATATTGAAATTGAAGACGAAGAAGTTATTGCTAACTTTGATAAGTTTATAAATATGCTTGAAGATTGTGACGATGTACAAAATATTTATCACAATGCCATTGTAAAAAATTAAATGTATACGGTTAAAAGCCTTAAAAAGCGTGTTTTGTGTATGCAAAACACGCTTTTTTACGTTTGAATAAATGTTAGATATTCATGTGTATTATGCTTATTTGAATATATATTTTTAAAATGCCTTAAAAGTACTGTTATTCTAATTTTAGGCGATAAAAAACCAGCTTAAAAGCTGGTTTAGTACTTAATTTTAACTTTGATTAAGCAGTTAAAGCGTATTCGACTTTTGTGCTTTATATTTTATACGGTAGCTATGTAGTAGTGGTTCAGTGTAACCACTAGGTTGCGTTACGCCCTCTAAAACTAATGCAGTAGCGGCTTGATAGGCAATGCTGTTATTAAGGGTTTCTTCGCTTGTTGCCATGGGTGTATACGCAGTGTCATGCTCGTTTTGTCCATCAACCACTTTGGCCATTTTAGCCATTGTTGATTTTATTTGCGCTTGTGAGCACACGCCATTTAGCAACCAATTAGCCATATGCTGGCTTGAAATACGCAGTGTGGCTCTGTCTTCCATTAAACCGATATGGTTAATGTCGGGTACTTTTGAGCAGCCTACGCCTTGATCAATCCAACGTACAACGTAACCTAAAATACCTTGTGCGTTATTTTCTAGCTCACTTTGAATATCTTCTTTTGAAAGCGTTTTAGGGTCTGTCATTAGCGGCGGTGTAAGCAGGTCATTAAGACTCGCAATAGTACGTTTAGCTATACTTTGCTGCTCAGTAAATACGTTTATATCGTGATAATGCATTGCATGCAGGGTAGCGGCTGTAGGGGAGGGCACCCATGCTGTATTAGCGCCTGATTTAGGATGAGCTTGTTTTTGCTCCATCATTAATGCCATTTTATCTGGCATTGGCCACATGCCTTTACCTATTTGTGCTTTATGACTTAAGCCACAAGCAAGGCCAATATCGACATTGCGATCCTCATAAGCTTGTATCCATGCTTGCTGCTTAATCTGTGCTTTTGGAAGTACAACGCCTGCTTGCATAGAGGTATGAATTTCATCGCCTGTTCTATCTAAAAATCCAGTATTAATAAATACAACACGCTCTTTAGCTGCGTAAATACACGCTTTTAGGTTTACAGAAGTGCGGCGTTCTTCATCCATAATCCCCATTTTAAGGGTGTTTTTAGGTAAGCTTAGCGCTTCCTCTACTAAGCTAAATAAAGTGTTAGTAAATGCCACCTCTTCTGGGCCATGCATTTTTGGTTTTACTATATTAATACTTTGCGCGCTTGAGTTTTTGATACCTGTTTTTTTATTTAAGTCGTGCAGGGCAGCAGTGGCTGTAAACATCGCATCCATAATGCCTTCAAATACCGGTTGATTAAACACATCGGTAATAGCAGGGTTCGTCATTAAATGGCCAACGTTTCTTACAAACATCATGCTTCGGCCTTTTAAAGTAACGGTGCCGCCGTCAAGTGCGGTGTATGTTTTATCACTTTGCAGGGTACGCTCAACAGTTTTATCGCCTTTTTTAAACGATTCAACTAAGTTACCTTGCATCAACCCAAGCCAATTTTTATAAACTTGTACTTTGTCTTCTGCATCTACCGCAGCTACTGAATCTTCACAATCCATAATGGTGGTAAGCGCGGCCTCTAGCACTACATCTTTTAAGCCTGCTTTATCTGCTTGGCCAATAATGTGGTGGTGATCGATATGTAACTCTATATGTAGGTCATTGTTTTTTAATAACACTACAGTTGGGTTTTGTGCTTCTCCTTGATAACCAATAAGCTGAGATGGGTTAGCTAATGTGGTTTGAGAGCTGTCACGCAAGGTAATTAAAAGTGCGCCATCTACTACTGAGTAATTCGTGCTTTCTATATGGGAGCCATTGGTCAGCGGCAATGCTTTATCTAAAAACTGGCGAGCGTAGGCCATTACCTTAAAACCACGAACAGGGTTGTAGGTATTACCTTTTTCAGCCCCGTCATCTTCGCTTAACACATCAGTACCATATAAGGCGTCGTATAACGAGCCCCAGCGAGCGTTAGCGGCATTAAGAGCAAAGCGTGCATTACTTACAGGCACAACCAACTGAGGGCCTGCTGTAAGGGCCACTTCGGGCTCTACATTTTGGGTTTCAATTTCAAAGTTGGCAGGCTCTTTAACTAAATAGCCAATATCTTGCAAAAAGGCTTGGTATTTAGCGCTATCCCAGGTTTTATTAGCAAGATGGTAGTCGTCTATTTGCTGTTGAAGCAGCTCTCGCTTTTCAAGCAGTGCCTTATTTATAGGGGTAAGTGTTTGAACGATATGTGCAAAACTTTGCCAAAATTGAGACTCACTTAAGTGAGTGCCAGGGAGTAATTGATTTTTAACGAAATCAGCGAGTTGTGTGTCTACGCTGAGTCCTGAATGTGTGAGAGTGTGGGACATAGTTGCCTTCCTTTAAACGGTCGCGATGTTGTTGTGTGCTTGTGCGTAAGGCAACAATAACTCAAAAAGGCAATGTTGAGTGCTTTTTAGCCATTCACAAAATGTATAGCCACAATAACAACTATAAATTTACTAAATCTAGAAAAGGAGCCTAATGTTGAATTAAGCGCTACGGAACACACTCCTAGCCACTCTCACAACATTAAAATAATTTACACACTCGTTCGAAGGATTTTATTATGACAACATATCAACGCGAAACAGACACACTTTCTACTCTTTGCCAAACACAAGGCAGCGCATGGAAAGCTATTAACCCTGAATACGCAAGTCGCATGCGTTTACAAAACCGTTTTCGCACAGGGATTGAAATTGCGCAATACACAGCAGACGTAATGCGTGAAGATATGGCTGCATATGACGCCGACACAAGCCAATACACGCAATCTTTAGGCTGTTGGCATGGCTTTACTGCCCAACAAATGATGATGGCTATTAAGCGCCATCAAAAAACAACTAAACGCAGCTATGTATACTTAAGTGGCTGGATGGTTGCAGCGCTTCGCTCTGCATTTGGTCCGCTGCCAGATCAAAGCATGCATGAAAAAACATCGGTACCTGCGCTAATTGAAGAAATTTACACGTTTTTAAAGCAAGCTGATGCACGTGAACTAGATCACTTGTTTAACGACCTAGATGAAGCAAAAGCGAACGGCGGCGATGTTCAAGCTGTTATTGATAAAATAGACAACTTTGAAACCCATGTTGTGCCAATTATTGCTGATATTGATGCCGGTTTTGGTAACGAAGAAGCAACTTACTTACTGGCTAAAAAAATGATTGAAGCCGGTGCATGTGCCATTCAAATAGAAAACCAAGTATCTGACGCCAAACAATGTGGTCACCAAGCGGGTAAAGTGACCGTTCCACACGAAGACTTTTTAGCAAAAATTAACGCAGTACGTTACGCCTTTTTAGAGCTAGGTATTGATAACGGCATTATTGTGGCGCGTACAGATTCATTAGGCGCCAGCCTTACTCAAAAAGTACCTGTGTCGCAAACACCAGGTGATTTAGCAAGCCAATACAATGCATTTTTAGAAACTACGCCAATTAACGGTGTTGATGATTTAAATGAAGGCGATACGGCAATGAAAATTAATGGCCAGTTATGTAAACCAACTCGCCTAGATAACGGTTTATACCAGTTCCGCGAAGGCACTGAAAAAGACCGCGTAGTATTAGATTGTATTACTAGCTTGCAGTCGGGCGCTGATTTACTGTGGATTGAAACAGAAAAACCACATGTTAAACAAATTGCAGAACTGGTGAATCGTGTAAAAGAACAGGTGCCAAATGCAAAACTGGTATACAACAACTCGCCTTCGTTTAACTGGACCCTTAAGTTTCGTGAGCAAGTGTATCAAGAGTGGGAAGAAGCTGGCCGTGACCTTAGTGCTTACCCAAGCCTTGGCGATAATAAAGGCCTTATGGCACCAGAAATGGATGCAACAGAGCTTGCACAAGCAGCCGATTTACTAGTGCAAAACTTCCAGCGCGATGGCGCACGTGAAGCAGGTATTTTCCATCACTTAATTACTCTGCCTACGTACCATACAGCTGCGCTAAGCACTGATATTTTATCAGAAGGTTACTTTGGCGATATGGGTATGCTGGCTTACGTGCGTGATGTACAACGCCAAGAAATTCGCCGCGAGCAAGCTTCTGTTAAGCACCAAGACCTAGCAGGGTCTAACATGGGCGATACACACAAAGAATACTTCTCTGGTGATAACGCGCTAAAAGCCGGTGGTGAAGACAACACCATGAACCAGTTTTAATTCCTAACTAGATAGTGTTACTCAAGGGCCAATAGGCCCTTTTTTATTGTTTTAATTTTTATTTAGATCAGATTTTAACTAACCTGAGCTCTGGTTAAGAGATTTACTAACGTATTGAATCATGGTGATATTTGAATTTTTTCTCTAGCCAGAGATTTTCAGTCAAAACAAGGCGAATTTACGCGTCAATAGCTAGCCTATTGCAAGTAAATTCAACGCAGTTAGGGCTGAAAATAGCTGCTCGAGATAGATTTATTATCCAGAGTTCAGGTTAACCAAATCATGTTGGATCACTATTTAACTACCTGAGTGAATTTACAGATCAGAGTTTAACTAACCTTTCATAAAAGGGCATATTTGGGGTGATTTTGCTGTAAAAAGCGTTTACAACAACTTTAAAAGGCAGGTAAGTGACTGATTTTTGCTTTAATAGACAAACTTAGCGAATTTATAAACCGATTTTTTACTAACTTCTCCGTACGATAAAACAAAATTTTACTAACTGATAGGCTATAAACAGTGACTCAAACCGATTTTTTACCAACTCAAGTTGCAAAAAATGCTATAAACCGAAATTTTACTAACTGAAGTTTTAGCTAAGTCCGATATTTAACTGTCACAGAAGTGTAAAGGGGGTTTACAGTTTGAATACTACGGCGATAAATATAAAAGCCACTTATTTAAAGTGGCTTTTATTTGAGCTATAAATATTATACTAATTTTAGGTTATTTAGTGTGTTTATCAAACCACCATTGAATATAAGCAACTTTGGTCATTAAGTTTGATGGGCGAGCTGTAATACCATGCGATGCATCAGGAATTCGCACCATTGCAGTATCAACGCCTTGTAGTTTTAATGCTTGATAAAACTGTTCAGTTTCTGAAATTGGTGTTCGGTAGTCAGATTCCCCAGTGAGCAACATAGTAGGAGTTTTGACGTTTCCAACATAGCTAATAGGCGAGCGTTTCATGTAATGCTCAATGTGATCCCATGGTTTACCTGGGAACCAATAATCAGCAAAAAACGGGTAAAAATCGGCAGTTAGTACAAAACTGATCCAATTAATAACCGGTTTGGCAACTACAGCTGCAGCAAAGCGATCTGTATGACCCACAATCCATGCAGTTAATACACCGCCACCAGAGCCACCGGTCACAAACAATTTAGACTCGTCGATAAAGCCTTTCGCTATTAGCGCATCAACGCCCGTCATTAAGTCGTCAAAATCGTTACTTGGGTAATTATGATGAATAGTTTGTGCAAACTCCTTACCGTATGAATCACTACCACGTGGGTTCATGTATAAAACTACATTACCTTTGGCTGCAAACAGTTGAATTTCAGCGCTAAAGTGCGGGCCATAATTAGCGACAGGGCCGCCGTGAATTTCTAGTATTAGCGGGTATTTTTTGCTGCTATCAAATTCTGGCGGGTAAGCAACCCAACCTTGGATTGGTAGCTCATCGTGACTTGATTTAATCCAAATTTCTTCCACTTTAGCCAAAGCTTTGTCGCCCAATGCATCTGCATTAAGGGTAGTTAAACGCTGCGCTTTACCGCGTTTAATTGTTGCTATATCAGCAGGGCGCTGAGTGTCTGCAAGGGTAAAGGCTACCTCGCCATCTTCGCTTACATCAAAGTCGCCACCAGAATAAGGGCGTCCAAAGGCAACGCTGCCAATTTGGGTTGTTATTATTTTACGCTTGCCACTGCGTGGTTGATAGGCGAGGGCGGTTTGACCTTTATCGGCGTAACTAAAGTACACACCTTTTGAATTGGCACTTCATTTTATTTGACCTACGCTTCTATCAAAATTTGGCGTTAAGCTAGTTGTGTTACCTGTTTTTAAATCACGAATGTAAAGTTGAGCATTTTCGTAGTTAGTGCGTTTATCATCGTAACCCGTGTACGCTAGGTAACGACCATCGGGCGATACATTAGGCTGCTCATCAGGACCATTTCGGTCAGTAATTTCGGTTATAGTTTGCGAGGCCAAATCAAGTTTATAAATTTCACTATTTGTGGGTTTTAGCTGGTTGTTTGTGTGCCTGTTCGCAGAAAAATAAAGTGATTTACCGTCTTTACTAAAACTTACATCGCCCGCGTTATCAAATTCATCATCAGTGAGTTGTTTAGCATTACCTCCGTTAGCATCTATGGAAAATAATTGGCTAAAACCTTTTTGTGTGTAACCGCCACCATCTGAACGGTAATAAACATCATCAATAAATTTGGCGGGCTTTGCCCAGGTTGCGCCTTTTGGTTTACCTGGTAAGCTCACTGGCGCTGAATTAGCGCTTGGGACAAACATGCTAAATATTAATTGGTTAGAATCAGGGCTCCATGTAATCGAACGCGGACTACTCGTTAAGTTACTAATTTTTGCCATAGCACCTGTTTTAAGCCATTTAATATATATTTGGCTGCTGCCATCGCGGGTTGATATAAACGCAAGGCGTTGACCATCAGGAGAGATTACTGGCGAATAATCCATATGTACGCCAGAGGTTAATGGCTGCATTTGTTTGGTTTTGTAATCAACAGACCAAATATTACCCACTTTGCGATCTGTTTTTATATCCATGCGGTTACGCACAAAATAAACAGTTTTACCGTCTTCGGTTATATCTATTTGATTAGCATATTCTAAATTAAACACATCTTGCAGCTGTAGAGTATTTGTTTCAGCGTAGGCTAAATTGCTACAGCCTAAAACGAGGCTACAACCAAAACTAAGAGCTAAAAGCTTTTTCATTTATGATCCCTGTTGTTACTTTTTTTAATTTGCTAAGTAGTTATATGTTAGGGATTATTAAATTAACAGTAGGATGCGATGAAGCTCTTATTTAAATCTATGAGTTAAAGCTGTAAAGGGGGTTTACAGCTTCTATTTGTGGTTGTGTAAAAGTGTTTAGTTAGCTGAGTTACACAGGGCTTTTATGTCTTTTATAAGCGCTATGCCATCAGCGTTATCGCCATGTACGCATAAGCTATGGGCGTTGAGCGTTAGTTTTTTTCCAGTTCGTGTTGTCACGCTGCCATCGGATAAAAGCTGAGTTACTTGTTTTAGTAATGCAGCTTTGTTGTGAACGCTACCCTCAAGTGTTCGTGACACTAAATGCCCGTCATCGGTGTACTGCCTATCGGCAAATGCCTCAAGTATTAGATCAACTCCTGAACCTTTAGCTATTTGAATGTGCTTATTGGCATTTTTAGTCGCTAAAATCATTAGCTTTAAATCTATTGGGTAGCTGGCAATTGCATTTATAACGGTTTGTAATATTTGATCATTTGCCATCATGTCGTTATAAAGTGCGCCGTGGGGTTTTACATAGCTAAGTGTTAAACCTTGTACTTTTGCCATCCCCTCAATAGCGGCTATTTGATATTGCAGGCAATTTGTAAGCTCTTTTTCGCTAAGTACCATTGAGCGTCTACCAAAGCCCTGCTTATCTGGGTAGCTTGGGTGAGCACCAATTTGTACGTTATGTTGCTTGGCAAGTACAAGAGTGTTTGCCATTATGTCGGCATCACCTGCATGAAACCCACACGCAATGTTAGCCATATCAATATGTGGCATAACGTTATCGTCTAGCCCCATTTTCCACGCGCCAAAGCTTTCGCCTAAATCACAATTGAGTTTCATATTAGTGCGCCTTTTGCGGTTTGATTGTGACAGGTAATACGCCGTTAGCCGGTGCTTCTCCTAGTAACACTTTTGCAAGTGCGGTAAAAGCAGGGCCAGATACAATATCGTTTTTATCTACATCAATATTATATGCATACGATGCAAGTACAGCATTTGCATAATCGCCAAATTTAGCAATGTCATAAGGTGCTCTTAGGCTTATAAATACAGTGCTTTTATTACTCTGCTTTGCCACTTTTAATAATGACTCAAGTGCTTTTGGCTGCTCTGCATTATTAAGTGCAAAATTTGAATCATCTATTAAATCATCCATACCGCCAATTTCGACCGCACTTTGATTAGGCGTTGCATTACCGGCGATAACTACATCAGCAGCCTGTATTTGTGCTTTTGCATGTGCTGGATTAAACCCCTGTAAACTACTACAGCTATAGTTAAGTTTCTGCTGGCTGATAGCTTCAATTGCTTGCTGCATTGCCATACATTTACGCGTGTCGGGCATAATAATATGAATATTACTTCCTGCTTTTAAATTAAGCGGCAAAGTACTGTTATTATTTTTAACCTGCGTTATTGCCTCTACAGCAAGCTGCGCTTCTATTTCGCGATGTGCTGCACTGCCAATTGTTTGCTTTGCATTTATGAGCGCGGTAATAGGGTCAAAATTAGTGCTTAATCTAAATTTATTTTTAAGTGTAATTATACGCTGTGCCGATTGTGCTATTTCTTGCTCATCAAG
This sequence comes from Pseudoalteromonas sp. SR43-2, assembly GCF_014163885.1. Classification (NCBI taxonomy): domain Bacteria; kingdom Pseudomonadati; phylum Pseudomonadota; class Gammaproteobacteria; order Alteromonadales; family Pseudoalteromonadaceae; genus Pseudoalteromonas; species Pseudoalteromonas sp. SR43-2. Next base: position 27,966 of record NZ_JACJED010000013.1, read on the forward strand.
TTGATTTGATTTAACCGCCGCAACAAGATCTTTAATAAGATCATCGAGTTTATTTAAATCATCTGGTGTTCTAATTTCAATAGGCATTAGGGCAATGTCAGCTCCAGCGGCAAATGTATTTATTACCGCTTGAGTTGGCGTGAAGAAGTTACTAATACCAGCCATATCAAGCGCATCAGTTACTACAACTCCTTGGTAATTAAGCTCGCCACGTAAAATGTCAGTAATGATTGCGCGCGACATTGTTGCCGGTTTTATCATCGTTTTGCCATTAACACTTATAAACGTTGTGCTATCAAGCGCTGGGTATTGAATATGCGCCGTCATTATCATACCTGGGTTTTGCTTGGCGATAATGTGTTTAAACGGTGCTAGGTCTTGCTTGTAAATAACTTCTTTTGCATGGTTTACTTTAGGCAAACCTGTATGGCTATCTACGTTTGTATCGCCGTGACCCGGAAAGTGCTTTAACGAGGTAATCACGCCATTGCTTTCAAATCCTGCAACCTGTGCGGCGCCCAATTTACTCACTAATGCTGGGTTTTCACCAAACGAACGTACGTTAATAACTGGGTTGTCGGGGTTCATGTTTACATCAACCGTGGGCGCGTAGTTTACATTTATACCCAGCGAGTTTAGTTCTTTAGCTATAACTGTTGCTGTTTTTGTCGCAAAGCTTATACCGTGTTTTTTGTAGGTTGCGCCAATCGACATATTACCGGTAAATGAGGTGGCAACATCGCGTGGTAAACGCGCTACACGTCCGCCTTCTTGATCTATTGATATAAATAGCGGCAGCTTACTACTAGACTTACTTGCTGCCGACTGCAATTGGCTATTAAGCGTAATTGTTTGCTCTATCGATTGAGTGTTTTCAGAAAATAAAATTACCCCACCAATATCGTATTTTGCAATAGCGGTAGCGAGTTCATTAGGTAACTCGGTCATCGGAGTTCGGCATTTATTACTTACTCCTTGCTGGCAGAAGTAACGAAAGTCGAGTATTAGCTTTTGCCCAAGTTGTTGTTCAAGAGAAAGCACGGGTTTAGCAAGCGAGGATTGTAATGGCATTAAGCACCCAGATAAAAAAACGATAGACGATACAATACACTTATTTAGCAAAACACACTCCAAAGCTAAAAAGTAGATAAGTGTAAGCAGCTTAACTACTTTTTGAGGTAACTGCAAAAGAAGGATTTTTTGCAGAGGAACCAATAACGTATTGTAAAAGTTAAAGAAAATTTATAATTTTGCTATTAGCGAAAAGTTATATTTAGTTATATTTTTTGTGGCTTTGTTAATATTAGATAATAAATTTTCAAGAGGGTATAATTGCGGGCTTTATATACAATTATAGGTTCGGGTACTGAATACCTGTACTTAGGATGGCATACGTTTGCGAAAAAAATTATTAACGGCTTTAAATCTTCGATTTCTGATTTTGCTTTTAGCGATTACGGCTTCTATTAGTACTTTAGTAAGTAGCTTTTATTCTACCTACCAAGTACAAAAGGAGCAGTTAACGGCTTACACGCTAAAAAGTAACTATGCTTATGCCAATAAACTGGCATCAGCAACAGATAATTTTTTAGAATCCGCAATGCAACAACTGGCCTATTCAGCTAAAAAAATAGAGCAAAGAGTTGATGATGAAGATTTATTAAACCAAGAAGCGGCCCGCTTACACTTACAAACGAATAGCTTTAACTCGGTTGTAATTAATAAGCATAGTGTTGTTGTCGCAACCTCTCCTAAATTTCCGCAACTTATTGGTGAATCAATCCACTCACCTGGCGCTGTACAAGCGCTACAAGAAAAAAGACCATTAATCAGCGCGCCTTATATGTCGGCTGCTGGGAACTTTATTGTTTTTATTTCTCATCCTTTGTTTGATCAAAGTGGAGATTACCTTGGTTATATTGGTGGCTCCCTTTATCTAAAGGAGCGTAATATTTTAAATAGCTTGTTAGAGCAGCATTATTATGAGGGTGGAACATATATTTATGTGGTCGATGCCAGTAGGCGAATTCTCTATCACCCAGATCAGGCACTAATAGGGACAGTCGTCACAAATAATTCAATCACTAATAATATGATTACAGGCCAAAGCGGTACTTCTATTGTTAAAAATAGCCAAGAGATAGAAATGCTAGCAGGCTTTTCCTCCGTGCCTAAAGCAAAATGGGTAATTGTCGCTCAGCGCCCTGTAAGAGCAACGCTTTCGTCACTTGATTTACTCATAACTGAAGTAATAAAACGTACATTACCGATGGCTGTTATTACGTTTCTTTTAATCGGTTTTTTTGCTCACTTTATTTCCAGGCCTTTAAAACAACTAGCAGACAAAGCAAATACACTTGACGATCCAACAAGTATTGAAGAGCTAAAAAGTGTTAAATCTTGGTACTTTGAAAGCCAAAGACTAAAAATTGCAATGCTCAATGGAGTTAATACTTTGCAAATGCAGATAGGTCAGCTTCGTCATGATGCGCAAACAGATCCCCTAACTGATACTCATAACCGTAGGAGTTTAAACGGTTTATTAAACCAATTGATGTTTAAGCAAACTCCATTTGCTATTTTAGAAATAGACATCGATTTCTTTAAGCGAGTTAACGATACCTTTGGCCATGATAAAGGAGATGAAGCTCTTAAATCGCTTACTGATATTATCAAAAAATTATCTCGAAAAGACGATATCGTAGCACGTATAGGTGGTGAAGAATTTGTACTTGTCTTGCCTAATGAAAACAGCCAAAGTGCGCTCAAAATAGCAGAGCGACTACGTAAAACTGTTGAGTCTACAAATATGGAAACTATCGGCTTTATAACAATTTCAATTGGGATTGCAACTTGGCCTGAGCACAGTAACGACATAGACCAAGTTTACAAGTGTGCTGACAAAGCACTTTACCATGCAAAAGAACATGGCCGTAATCAGTGCATTGTTGCTGATATTAGCTAACCACTGCTTAGCTAAGTAATACTTTGCATTGAACTTAAATTGATAAATTCTCTACAAAGAGTGCATGAGTTTATTAAGCCAGCCATCAGCTTTTGATGGTTTGTAAATCATTACTATGTCTTCGCTGTAGCGACTGTTAACCCCCTTTACAGTTAATTTTTTAAGACCTAAATCATCAATCACGAAATTTGGTAAATATGCCAACGCCAAGCCACTTTGTACCACCTCTATTAATGTACTGTAATCACTACATCTAAATACAATATTGCGCGGGGCTATTTCATCTTGCCAGCCGTCGGAGCCAATACCTTGTTCAAGGCCGCACAGTGGTGAAAACAACGGGCATGCAAAAGACAACTGTAGTAATTGGTTTTTATTGAGTGTTAAAGAGCCTTTTTGTACTAGCTGATGTGAAGGAGACGCAGCTACACTAAACTCAGTATTAAATACGTCAACCGCCACTAAATTAGTATGTGAGCTGTTGCTTAATGCCTCGCGAGTAACTAGCGCAATATGCGCCGAACCTGATGCAACTTGGCTTATGGCTTCACCTTCAAATACATTATTAATACGCACAGAGCAAGGCAGGTTGCTAAGAGGTGTAAGCAGCTTTTTAACGCCACTTTTGAGTAAAATGGCAGGGCCTGCAATAACCGCATTAAATTTATGATTGTCGCTTTTAAAGCGGCTAGTAAGCTGCTGGTAATTATGAACTAAATCGCTACTGTGCTTAACAAACTCTTTGCCTTTATCATTAAGTACTATGGTTTTACCTACACGGTTAAACAGCTTTGTGGCTAAGTTTGCCTCAACCTTTTTTAGCGTTTTAGACAGCGCACCTGGGGTAATATTAAAGTGCTTAGCGGTTGTATGCAGATTTTGCGAACCCGCCATATGAATTACTTTTTCAATGTCATCTAAATGCATAGCGCCAAACCGTATCAACCAGAAGGAAACAACTAATCACTTATTATCGATTATTTGTATATAAAAATCAGCTTATAGTGGCGCTATATATATTTTTTGAGCACTAACATGAAACACATACTGCTATTTTTTATTTTATTATCGAGTGCAGCGCACGCAAATACACCTCAACACAATTCACACAAAACCCACAGCTATAATGGCTTCCATGGTATGGCGCTTATTTTAGCCGGCGATAAAGTACTTGCCAGCCACATGCCTTTATACGCCCCTCCACACAACTACCAAATAGTGTATGAAGTAACTACGGATGACACCCATTTAAAAACAATCAAAAATATTTTAAATAAAGCAGCAGACGAGCAAGAACAGATCACTATTTTACCAACCAAATTTGACCTAAATTTATTAATAAATAAAAAGACACCCACCTTAAATGTAACTGTATTTAACGGCCATTTTGAACGCGGTGGCAACGCACTTTTTACTACAAAGCTAACCTTTAAAAACCCGCTATATGTTGAAAAAATAACGACTAATCAAGCACAAAAAAATGTGTTTGCATTAATAAAGCTAACAGAGCAGCAAGGTTTAGTAATTCATAAAATACAAAGCAAGCCAAGCTATGACTCGTTAAGCTTAGTACCGCTTACTATGAGTAAATATAACGGGAAATTGAAGTGTGATGCTTCGATAAGCACTGCGCTTAAAAGCAAACTAGAGGCATGTTTTAAAACCGTACCAAGCTATTTAGAAACAAAAGACTTTGCAGTTAATTAATTTATAAAACCAGTGATTTTGGCTTTAAATCGCTGGTTTTATAAAGTGTTGCTTTGTTTTTAGTAAATTTTAAGATGAAATTTTGAGATGACACCCACCGTTAATTTTGTACTTTAGCCATAATGAATTAGGTGGTGCACTTCCAATTAGAATCTAGGAATCAATAAATAAAAAATTAGGTTGGTGTCATCTTAAAAATAAACTCAACAAACGCTGCAACTTCATGCAGCGTTTGTTGCTATTTAATTTTCTAGGAGCTAATTAAAACTCATAGCTTATTTTGGCTGAAAAGTTACGCCCAGGTTGGGTGTATTGGCTAAAATCAGCAGCTTGTGATTGACCTGCAATCAACTCAAAAGGTACATATTCTTTATCGAGCAAGTTAAGTACACCTACATTTAGCTGCCACGCTTGCCATTCGTAGTTTGCGTATAAATCAACAACGCCGTAGCCATGTCCTTGCGTAGTTTTATTACCGTTTGTATCAAGTACTACATCCGATTGCGATTTAGCCAAACGCAACGCGGCGGTCCAGTTAATATTACCCTGTTCTGTACTTAACAATACTGAGCCATTTAACGGGCTAATGCTGGTAAGTGGCTGATCGGTTTCTTTATTTTCACCATCAACGTAAGCCACGTTTGCCTCTAGTAGTATATTTTCAGCTACATACATGGCAATTCCTGCTTCAACACCGCTTATTTGTGTTTCGCTAATATTTTGGTACTGATACAGCGTTTTGTTTACGCCAGGAATGTACGTTGGCTCAACACCCACTACGGCGGTTTCTATAAAGTCATCGTATGCTGCATAAAAAGCACTTAAATTTACGCTAATTTCGCTGCTGGCGTATCTTAGCCCAAGCTCAAACGAATCACTGCTTTCAGGGTTTAAATCGGTGTTTGGTAATATTTGATAAAACGGTTCAACGCCGTGGCTTTGATAGGCTTGGTCGTGTGGTGGTATTTTAAAGCCTCGTACGTATTGCCCGTACAACGACAAGTTATCATCCACTTGGTATATAGCACCTAGCTTAGGCGAAAAAGCAGATTCGGTAATATCACCAAGCTGCGCATCGGCGTATAGCTCATCATTTTTAGCCTCTAGGGTGTAGTAATCATATCGCACACCCGCAATAACCGACCACGCGCTATTATTAAACGAAATACTGTCTTGTACATAAGCGCCAATTAAAGAGGTATCAGCCCCCGGGAATGCTTTTTGTTTTTGGTCTGTAAAATCAACAGTGCCATCGGCTAAAATACGGGTTTTAAAACGTGGACGGGTGGTGTCGTATAAGTCTATATCAATCCCGTATACCACTTCATGATCGGCACTCTCTGCGTTAAACCCTTTATTAAATACCGCTTTTAAACCTAAAATATTTTGCTCAAAACGATAGTCGTTATAATCGGTGTAGGTGCTTGCGCCACTAATTTGATCGCTTTGTTGCTCGTAACTACTGTAAGACACTTGCCCGTACCATTTATCAAACGCAGCGGTTGCTACTTCTGAATGGTAATCGAGCGCCAGTGACCAACTCGTGTCATCTTCTTCGGCTTCTTGAACAGCGGGGGTTATTACTTGCTCAGTTGTTTGATTAAAGTAATCAAGGGTGTATTTAAGTGTGCGTTTTCCATCAAGCTGTTGCTCAAATTTAACTAATAAAGCATCCGACTTAGCATCATAACCGGGTAAGTTTTCGTCATAGTTTTGTACTTCTTCGCTATCACGGTGGCTATACACGGCGCTTACTGCAAAGTCGCCTAAGTCTTTTGCCGCAGTAATATCGGCGGCAACTTGATTACTTTGACCTTGATACCCAAGCGCCATTTTTACAAAGCTGCTGTTATTTTTTAAATAATCACTAGGATCTTTAGTGGTTATAACCACAATGCCACCAAGTGCATCAGAGCCATATAATGACGATGCAGCACCTTTGGCTACTTCTACTTGTTTTACACCTGCTACGTCAAAATAATTACGGCCAACTAAATAGCCCCCTCCACCTGCATAACCATCGTTGGTGCGTCGGCCATCTTTTATAAATACAACCCGGTTACCACCAACACCACGTACTGTAAGTGTTTGCGCGCCTGCGCCACTGCCTGTCGTTGCAATGCTTGGGTCGTACTTAAACATGGTTTGTAAATCTACAGCTAGCTGACGCTCTATGTCTTGCTCGGTAATAACAGTGACTGAGCCTGTTACATCTTTAAGTTTTTGCTCAAAGCGCGAGCCACTTACAACAATATGATCGTCAATTATGTTTTCGGCAATGGCAGTGCCCGAGCCGAGTAGTAAGGTTGCTATAGCAGTAACTCTAAACGCAGAGGGATTCATTTTAACTCCAAATGATAATAGTTATTATTTATGGCGAAGATGTTACAACTAAGTCAAAGTAATATCAATTAATTATGATAATCATTTTCATTTAGATTTAACTAGTTATAATAGCCAAAAAATAAAACCGGAGTGTGTAATGAAATACCTATTTATATTGTTTGCTTTAATGGCCCAATCTGCACTTGCACAAGAGCGCGTTATTAGCGCTGGCGGCACCCTTACTGAAATAATTTATGCGCTAGGCAAACAAAATACCCTTGTAGCTGTTGATCAATCGAGCATGTACCCGCACCAAGCCACGCAATTACCGCAAGTGGGCTATTATCGCGATTTAGCTGCAGAAGGCGTACTTTCAATGCGTCCAACCAGCTTGTTAGCGCTTGAAGGCGCAGGGCGAAGCCAAGCACTTAAGCAAATTGAGGCAACAGGAGTTAAGCTAATTCATTATAAAAAGCCGACCTCAGTTAACGAGCTACTTGAGCTAATAAAACGCTTAGGTGACGATTTAAACGCTAAGCAAAAAGCACAAACACTTATTACGCACATTACAAAATCGTTACCTGAAAAAGCAAAAGCGCAAACACACAGCGCGCTATTTTTACTCTCAGCTAATGAGCGCGGGCTTGTTGCCGCCGGGCAAGAAACCGTCCCTAATTTATTATTTAGCTATGCAGGCATTACTAATATAGGCGCTACGCATTCAGGCTTTAAAGCAATAAATAGTGAAGTACTGGCTATAAATCAGCCCGACTTTTTAGTAGCCCCAGCCCACGTTGTACAAAGCCTTGGCGGTAAGCAGGCTTTTTGTGAGCAACCTACACTACACTTATTAAAAGCGGCGCAAACCTGTAACTTACTTGTAATGGATAGCCTACTTTCGCTTGGCATGTCGCCGCGTATAGCCACAGCAATTAATGAGCTTGACGAGTATAAAACCCGCTTATGAACACCCTAACATTGAGCCGTTTTAAGCCTGTAACACTTAGCCAAACCCATAAATGGATGCTATTAGCCTCTGTGTGTATTTTTGCTTTGGCGCTACTTAGCATAGGGTACGGGCCAGCAGGGTGGGATTGGCGTTTAGCCATTGCTTGGCTTGCGCCCGAGTACTTTAATCAGTTTGATGCGCTGCAAATTAATGTCGTAATGCAAATACGTTTGCCACGCTTTGTGCTTGCAGTGCTTGTAGGGTTGGTGCTTGCCCAAACTGGCGCGTCAACGCAAGCGCTGTGCCGCAACCCATTGGCCGACCCATCTATTATAGGCATTAGTGCGGGTGCGGCTATGGTTGCTGTGGCGTTTATAGCACTTAGCGCGCAGTTTAATTTTAACGCGCAGTTGTATTTACCTTATGCGTCGTTTTTAGGGGCGCTTGGTGTTACCTCGCTGGTATATTTTATTGCCAAGCAGCAAGGGCAAATTAATATCACCACACTTATATTGGTGGGGGTTGCTATTAACGCATTAGCCTTTGCGGTTATTGGACTACTGAGCTTTTTTGCCGATGACAGTGCATTACGATTAATAAATTACTGGACCATGGGCTCATTAGGCGGAGCAAGCTGGAGCACGATTATTCAAGCTGCGCCGTTACTGTTTATCAGCCTAATTGGCCTGTGGCGGTTAAAAGAGCCCATGAACTTACTCCTTATTGGCGAGTCACAAGCTCAGTACCTAGGGGTAGACACCAACAAGCTCAAACTATATGTAATTATACTTGTTGCACTAGGAGTAGGGGCGGTTGTGGCACTTACCGGCTTAATAGGGTTTGTTGGATTGGTAGTCCCGCATATTGCCCGCTTAATGGTGGGGCCGCATTTACGTAATATGCTGCCGCTTTGTATGCTAATTGGCGTAGTGGTATTGCTACTTTCTGACTGGCTAGCACGCATTGTGATCATGCCATCAGAGCTACCCATTGGCATTATTACTGCATTATTGGGTGCGCCATTGTTTATTTATTTAATAGTGAAAAATAAGCGAGGTTGGTCATGATCACGTTTAACAATCTAAGCGTTGGTTTTGATAATCACAGCGTTTTAAACGCTATTAATGGCAGCGCTAAACAAGGGCAACTTGTAGCACTACTTGGTGAAAATGGCGCAGGTAAATCTACCTTGCTGCATACCTTAGCAGGTATGCACTCCTTTACAGGCAGTGTACTCTTTAATGCTAAGCCGCTGGCCTCTCACGCTAAAAAAAGCCTAGCCACACAGCGTGCAGTAATGATGCAAGCTAACCACGTAGGGTTTGATTTTACTGTATTTGAGCTTATTGCAATGGGCCGTTACCCGTATGTAGAGTCATTAAAAATGCAAAGCGAAAAAGTAAATAAATACGCCGCTATTATGGATTTAAGCCATTATTTAACTCGCCGCGTAAGTGCGCTTTCGGGCGGAGAGCAACAACGCGTGCATATGGCGCGTACTTTAGCGCAGCTAAACGCTTTTACACAATCAGCCGAGCCAAAACTAATGCTGCTCGACGAACCTACATCAGCACTTGATATGCGCCATCAACATGCTTTGCTCAGCTGCGTTAAAGCGTTTGTAGGGCAGGGTAACAGCGCCATTATTGCAATACACGATCTAAATTTGGCCAGCCTTTATGCAACCGACGCTATTTTGCTGCACAACAAAAAAGTGCTGCAAAGTGGGCCTATAAACACCGTATTAACTGAACAAAATTTACAACAAATGTACGCCATGAAACTGCACGTAAACCCTCATCCTTATAACGATGCACCCATGGTTTTTTCTCAACGTCAGGAGTTTTTATGAGAGAGCAAGCGTTAAACGATGCACGCACCTTGGTTTACAAAACCAATGCCGGTGTCATGTCGACCATTTCTAATAATTTACGCGGTTACCCGTTTGGCTCAGTAACCCCCTATATGTGCGACGAACAAGGCCGTGTTTACTTTTTTATTAGCGATATAGCCCAGCACACTAAAAATCTAAAGCACGACTCTCGTATGAGCCTAACTGTATATGATGCCGCCGACTACGGCGATCAAAACGAGCACGGCCGCGTAACACTCGTAGGCGATGGCTCTATTGTGACAAGTGAGCAAGCACACACTTTACTTGATAACTATATTGCCCTATACCCCGAAGCCGCTAGCTATCGCAATGCGCACGACTTTCAGTTATGGCAATTAGAAGTAGTGCGAGTGCGTTACATTGGCGGCTTTGGCAAAATATTTTGGCTTGAACAAATCGAGTGGCAGGGCGAGGCAAAAAACTGGGATGAAAGCCAACAGCAAAGCATGATTAACCATATGAATGAAGATCACCAAGATGCTATGTCGCTCATATTAATGCAGCACTGCGGCGTAGCCGATAACACCCCAATAATGAGCGGCCTATTACCCACTGGTTTTTATATACAAAGCCAAAAGCGTAATTACTTTATTAATTTTAAAACCCAGTGCAACAGCCCGTTAGAGGTACGTAAAGCGCTGGTTGAGCTAACCAATCAAGCCCGAAATAACTAAACTAAATACATGACGACATAGTTAACCTGATCTCTGGTTAAGAGATTCACCAACTATGTCGTTATTTTATAAGCAAGCTGTTTGCTCGCCTCGCTTGCCTAACGCTTTAAAAGCCGCTTGTTGATGCTGTTTCTGCACATAACGAGGAGGCAAAGGGTTAACCTGCAACTGATACCCAGTTTGATTAGCTTGCACACTTTTTACCGGCGATATCCAAACAACATTTAACTCTGGCGCTAAACGCTTAATAACACGCGCTATACCTTCGCCATTTTTTACATGAAAATCGCCCGCAATATGCATTACCTGCGCATCTTTATGATTATTTAAATAGTTAACAATAGACTCAGCCATAGTTTCATCCCATGTAACTTGTGCTGCATAATAATTTTCGTTTTGACTTGGCGTACCATGGTGCATTGATGCCATAAAGCGTTGTTTATAATCACTGGGGGAGGTATCAATAGTACTCGCAATGAAGCTTTGCTGTGTTTCATCAAGCTTATTTACATAACTTACCCCTTGCCTGCCAATACACGTAACAATATTTTTAGGCGCATTGGCAGCTATTACATCGCTATTGCTCGCTTTAGCCAGCTCTATAAGCGCACGGTAGTCACTTTTGTAATTAGGCCACGCTTGGGTGTTATCAATTAAGTATTGCTCGCCAATTTCACCCTTAACGTACTGATTTAAAATAGGCTGATCGGCACGGCTAAACTGCTCAAGCGAAAGGGCAGTGCGTTTATTGACTCTACTTAATTGCTCAAATAACTCAGCCTGAAATAAATGCACACCCGGGTGCGTATGCCATTCACCTACTAAAACCACATCGGCATTTAATAGCGTGGGCTCTAATAATAAAGAGCTAACAGGCTTTGCTTGTGCATTATAAAGCGCAGTGTAATAAAGCGATGAGCTTTTATCAGGCGGCGCAGTGGCTGTACTACAACCACTCAAACCCATAACTAACGCCAGAGTTAACATAGACTTTTTCATACACACCTTTCAAAACCCGTTAATGCAAATAATTATCAATATCATATATTTATAAAACCTATTAAGCCAGCCAAAAACAGTAAAAAATAAATAAGCAAAGAAGATCAAATAAGACATTGTAGAGTGCAATTGATAGGCAGTTATGAGCGAGCAGCGGTCATTCAGAGGGGGTGTCATTAACTTAGCGAGAATAAGAGGAAGCCTTCCTCTTTTTTACATGTATATATAAATATCAGAAAGCATAATATTTATAGCTAGCAATAACTTACACTATTTGCTATTAATAGAAACTCATACAATAAGGACGTTTTCGCGCTAACAAAGGGAAAGTGTCCTCTGATAGAGTTGTTAGGTTGCATATGAGCACTGAGATTGAACCGATGTATGTTGATTGTGGCGAACATGGTAAGCGAGTTGCAGCCGTCGTCTGTTGCCATTTGTTGAAACCAGAAGGTGTACCTGTAGGCTTTATTGAAAACTCTAGCGAACCTAATGACCTTCAAGCGTGGTGTTCCAAATGTGAAGCCTTGTTTGATGAAGAAGATGGTATGACTAAGAAGTTTCGAGCCTTTAATAAAATGTCAGTTGTGTGTGTCAATTGTTATGAAACATCAGCTGATTATCACAGCGTCGAGGCTCAATAGTGTTTGTTGTAGACCAGCAACCTAACAAGCCAAGTCAGCGGGAATTTTACTCGCTGAAAAACGCTCTTAAAATCCCCTGCTTGGGGCGTTACCACCGTCCGCTCATGGCACTCTCCAGCCACTCGACAACATAAAATACTGATAATAATTGGCAAGGTACTTTACTGTGTCGGATGGCGCTTCGCTTATCCGACCTACACAGGCACATACACGGCTGGAAAATTTAATCTTACAACTATTATTCCTTAAAATTAACGACCCACTTATGATGAGTTAACTACTAATTTTAATAACCGCTAACATATCGTCGTCATCCTCATCGAGGCCAACTTCTTCAAACCCAAAACTTGAATAAAAGTCTTTAGCAACAGGGTTTAGCGGGTTGTAACAAATCTCGATTTGTTCAAGCTTAGAAGTTGTATTAATCTCTTCAATAGCCATATTGAGGGCTTTGCGCCCAATGCCTTTATTTTGATGAGTTTGATCCACCATAAAGCGCCAAATAGAAACCTTTGTAGGGGTTTCTTGTACCCACATAAAAAAGCCTACTGGTACACCATTTAGGTAAATAGCTTTACAGGTATACCCGCTATTGTAGTGCGCCTCAACTAACGACCACATATTACACGCTAGGTATTCTTCTTGTGTTTTAGCAACCTCTAAATCGCATATGGCTTCGTAGTTATCGGCGGTGATATCTTCCAATGACAGCTTCATATTTTTCCTTCAGTACAACTTTGTGTAATTAGTAAGCTATCAGTGTATGTACCTATAATCAAACAAATGAAGAGATTGATTTTTATACCCCCTTAAATTAGCCTAAATAATGATCTACACGCCTATCTAAAACAAAAAGGCCGCAGTAATAAATACTGCGGCCTTTGTTTTTAGCTAAGCGCTATTTAGTAAGCGCCTGCGCTGTAAATAAGCTCGTAGCTGTGGCTGTAAATCTCAAGGATGTTACCAAACGGGTCTTCCATGTAGATCATGCGGTACGGCTTTTCACCCGGGTAGTAATAACGAGGGGCTTGCATACGTTTTTTACCGCCAGCTTCTACAATACGCTCAGCTAAACCTTCTACATCAGGGTCTTGAACACAAAAATGAAAGATGCCTGTTTTCCAGTATTCAAAATTGTCTTTTGGGTTTTCTTGATTTTTAAATTCGAAAATTTCGACACCAATACGATCCCCTGTAGATAGGTGCGCTATTTTGAATTTTTCCCACTTTTCGCCAAATACTTCTGTGCACATTTCGCCAATTGGGCTTTTATCTTCGGTAATTAAAGTGGGTTCCATTATGGTGTACCAGCCCATCACCTTAGTGTAAAACTCGACTGCTTTTTCAACGTCGGGAACCGAAATACCAATGTGCGAAAAACTACGTGGATATGTATGACTCATAATGCTTCCTCTTTAACTTGTGACTTATCTTGTGGCTAGTTGATGGAGTTAGTTTACGAATTGAACAATATTAAGTAAAATTATCATTAATCATCATTTTGAGTACGTTTTGTAATGATAAATCCAACATGGTTAAACACGTTTTGTACTTTGGTTGAGGTAAATCATTTTACCCAAACCGCCGAGCGTCTTTTTATGACCCAATCGGGCGTAAGTCAGCACATTAAAAAGCTAGAGCAGCAAGTAAACTGCGCGCTATTAGAGCGCCACGGCAAACAATTTACCCTTACCGTACATGGGCAAAACTTGTATCAACAAGGCAGCTTGTTATTAAAGGAATGGCAATTTTTAGAACAACAATTAAAAGATGATTCGCCTTACAGCGGCTTGGTAAAAATACAATCGCCTGGTAGTTGTGGGCTACAATTTTATAGCCAATTATTAGCGCTGCAGGCAAAGCATACCGAGCTTAATATTGATTATCGCTTTGCACCCAATACAAGTGTAGAGCAAGCTGTGGCAAACCACAGTGCCGACATAGGCTTTTTAACTCAAGCTCCCATACTTAGCGAAGTTACTAGCCACAAAATTGGTAAAGAAGCCTTATTATTAGTAACGCCCGCACATATTAAAAACCCAACGTGGGAGGTTTTATGTGAGCTTGGCTTTATTGGCCATCCCGATGCAAAACACCACGCGCAGCTGCTACTAAGCGAAAACTACAGTGAGTTTGAACATGTTGATCAAATTAAGCGTACGGGGTTTTCTAACCAAATAAGTTTAATACTGGAGCCGGTAAGTTTAGGGTTTGGTTTTACGGTTTTACCTGCGCATGCAGTAAGTGCATTTAATAAACCCGCGCTTATAAAAGCGCATTGTTTAGCAAACCCCATTAGCGAAAATATTTATGTATGCCATCACCGAAACAGGCCATTGGCAAAACGAATGAGTACGGTAATTGAGTTAATAAAGGCAGGAGTTAGTAGCTAGAGTTATGTTTAAACACAAAGCGCGCTCTAAATAGTTAAAACGTAAACCCCCTTTACACCGACGATGTAAAATTTAATACCGAGCATAAAGGGGATGTAGTTAAATTAGTTAATGCTTTCTAATTTAGCTTTTAAATCGAGTAAATCGGTTGCTATGGTATTTGGCTGTATTTCCCAAGGATCAAAAATGGATTCTTCAGAGCGTTGAATCCACGCCGCGCGCATACCGTGCGAAATAGCGCCAGTTACATCAAACGGGTTGCTTGATACAAGCCATGTGTTTGCGCCGGTTGAATTGGTTTCGCGTAAAAAGTGACTATAAACTCCTGGGTTTGGTTTAAAGGTTTTAACGTCGTCGGCGCTTACTACGCCTTCAAAATATTCACTTATTTCTGCAGTTTCTAGCAAAGTATTTACTGCATCGGCTGCACCATTTGAAAATGCAAACAAACGGTAATCTTTTGCTTTTAGTTGCTCAAGACCTGCTTTTACATCATCGAACGCAGGAAGCGTTTTATAAAGCTCTAGCAGTTGCTCTTTTTGATCTTCACTTAGCTCGGTTTTGTGCGCTAAGCAGGCGTAATCGAGTGCGTGTTTTGTACATAGCGAAAAGGGAATATAATTTTGCATTAATCCACGTCTAAATGAATAGTCTAATTGCTTTTCGCGCCATGTATTTGAAAATGCTTGGGCGTTATCGCCAATCATGTCGTCGAGTAGGGACAGTACGCCGTGAGTGTTTATTAGCGTACCGTATACGTCAAATGCAAGTGTAGTTGCCATGTTTGCTCCGCAATAAAATAAATTAAGTTGGTTTTAAAGTACTTGCATACAGCTTAACTTGATTTGAACGAACGCTCAAATTAATAAAACTTGTATGCATCAAGCGCTAAAATATCCATTTCTATACCTTCATGTATTTTTTCGGCTTTACCGTCACCACTACCAAGCGCTGCAAAAAGAGGTAAAAAGTGCTCCTGGGTAGGGTGATTAAATAAAGCATGGGGTGCTTCATCTAAATAGTTAAGTAACGCTTGGGTGTTTTGCGCTATTAATTTTTGCTCAACCCAATGGGTAAACTCATTAACCATTTGAACACGGTTAGGTGTAGCAGGGCTTTTAAATATTTCACGTAGATTGTGACTAATACCGCCTGAGCCAATAATTAATACGTTATCGCTGCGCAGTGGTGCAAGTAACTGCCCGTACTTATACATCGCCTGAGCGCCCAAACGCGTGTTAATAGACACCTGAACAATGGGAATATTAGCTGCTGGATACATTAAGCGCAGCGGGATCCACACACCATGATCCCACCCTTGATCTGCACTTTGCACCGTTTTAATACCCGCTTTGTAAAAGTACTCACTAATAGTATTAGCTAGCTTAGGGTCTCCTGGTGCTGGGTATTGAATTTCATACAGGGGCTTGGGGAAGTTATAAAAGTCGTGAATAGTATGCGGCGCATCTCCTGATGTAATAACTATATCGTGCGCTTCATCAAAGTGGGCAGAAAACACCACAATAGCTCGTGGTTTACTAAGCGTTTGACCTATTGATGCAAGAAAATCTGACGTAGCCGATTGCTGTACAGCCATCATTGGCGAACCGTGAGATATAAATAAAGCAGGCTGAGTCATACTAAAACCTTAAACAAATAGACGTGTTATAAACACTATATAAGTTTCTAATTTGACGATAAATATGATACTTATTTATACATTATCAACAAAGTATTGTTAAAGATGGATAAACTCACCACCATGAAGACCTTTTTAGCCGTCGTGCAAGAAGGATCATTTTCAAAAGCAGCCGATAAACTCGATATTTCGCCGCAGTTAGTCAGCAAATATATTTCTGCGCTGGAAGATAATCTACGCACGCGTTTATTACACCGTACAACGCGAAAAGTAAGTGTTACAGAGGCTGGAAATCAATATTATCAGCGTTGTCAGCAAGTGATTATTGATATTGAAGACATGGAAAACTCACTAAACAACTTAAGCGAAAGTGTATCGGGTGTGCTTAGTATTAGTGCGCCTATGTCGTTTGGTACTAAGCATTTAGCAGGTTTGTTGGTTGATTTTCAAAAGCAGTATCCAAATTTAAAGTTAGATTTACGGCTCACCGACCAATATGTAGATATAGTAGAGCAGGGGATTGATATTGCTCTACGTATTGGCGTATTAAAAAACTCAACGCTCATAGCTAAAAAAATTGCCCCTATACGTTTAGCTGTATTTGCGTCACCCGACTATTTAGAACGCCATGGCACGCCACAAACACTGCTAGATTTACAGTCACATAATTATTTACGCTATTCCCACAGCGAACCCACAAAGCGATTATTTGGGGTTAATGAGTTAAAAAGCGAGCTAAAGCTTGAAAGTAACTTTGTGGCTAACAATGGTGATTTGCTACTAAATACAGCCATTGCGGGTGGTGGTATTGCTATGCAGCCCACATTTATAGCAGGGGAAGCACTGGCTCAAAGTAAAGTAGTGCGCATTTTAAATGACTACGAACCCGAGCCAATGGGGCTTTACATGGTGTATGCAAACAGACAGTTTTTACCCAGTAAAGTACGTGCGTTTGTTGATTTTGCAAGTGGCTATTATGGCGATACACCTTACTGGGATTTAGCGTAATAAAAAGTAAACCGCCTAACAGGCATTATATAAAAGCTAAGTTTTTAAAAAATTCCGTAGTAAATTTCTTAGTACTTTAAACACCTCTTGATTACTGTGTTGCTGATGCTGTAATACATCAACATTAGCCAACCAACCCATTTCTTCAAACTCAAGAGGAAGTTTAACCAGCTCACCACTTTGTACTGCATCTACAGCTACATGGTTTGGTAATAAGCACCACCCGTTACCTTGTATTGCTAGCTCGAGTAATACAAAGTAATTATCGGCATACCAAATTTCTGGGCTAATTTTTAGCTGAAAGCTACTTGTTTGCGTATTGCGCGAACGAAGAAGAAGTTGTCGATGTAGCCGAAGGCCATCCATATTTTCACATCTGATCCCCGCTAAAGGGTGCGATTTAGCAACATATAAATCAAATTTTACTGATCCAATACATTCATAGTCTAAGTAACTCGGTATATTTAATTCACTAAAAATAATACCCGTTATAGGCTTTTCGCTGTTTAGCATGTCAATTATGTCATGGCTGGATGCACTTAAAAACTCAAGCGATACGTAAGGATACTTACTTTGCAGCTTGCTAATAATACTCGCGATAGTTTTAAACGGGATCCCTTCGTCAAGTGCGATAGTGATTTCGGTTGGTGTTTTTTCGTTTAGTGCTAATGCAGAGTTTGTTAATCGCTGGTGTTGATTAAGCACGGCCTTAGCCTGGGGTAGTAACTGTTTACCGGCTTCGGTTAATTGTGGATAGCGCCCTGTGCGCTCAAATAATGTCGCATTACAGTCTATTTCTAAATTAATAATATGCTGGCTTATTACCGACTGCGCTTTACTTAAACCGCGCGCAGCAGCTGAAAACGATCCAGCTTCAACGGTAGCCACAAATGCTTGAAGCTGTTCAATACTAACATATCGCTTTTCCCGATACCAAGTAACTAACACATATCTTTATAATGAATGAAAATACAGCCATCGTCATCAACTTAAGAAGTTATTTATATATGAACACAGCAGAACGTATTTTTCAGGCACTAATATTTGAGGTGATAGCATTATCTTTTGTTGTACCTGCATCAGTTTATTTTGGTGGGTTTGCAACAGGAAAAATGGCAATAGTAGGTGTTGGTTTATCAGTCTTCGCCATGCTTTGGAATTACATTTACAACATAGTGTTTGATAAAATAGTTGGGCATAACCGAATCGAGCGAGGTTTAGTAACCCGCATTACGCATGCATGTGGCTTTGAGCTGGGTATGGTGGTTATAACGCTGCCAATACTTGCTTGGTATTTAAATATTACATGGCTAGCCGCTACAGCATTAGAAGCTGGCTTTTTAGTTTTTATACTCATATACACGTATATTTTTAATGTGTTGTACGATAAGTACCAACCTTACAAAAGATGGGTTAATAAATCGCAATGTGCTTGATATTTTTAAGTTTATAAAAGCAACGTTGTGGAGTATTGAGATCGTTTTGGCAAAAGCGCAATGGCAATAAATAACGGTAAATGTGGCTTTTAATTAAACCAATTAGCACTGCTCAATTGACTAAGTAGTGCTAATTTACTATTTGCACAATTTACCGGCTAACTGTAATGGGGGTTTACAGTAACTTTTTGCTTTATATATTTAGCCCTTTCAATATATTCCATACGCTCTCACCACTAGGATGAAGTGCAGCATGATACCGATATGTGTTATATGTAATAGGCACATAATAATGCTTTTGGCCAACCACAACTAAACAATCCTCTTTTAGCATACTCACTGTGATGTTCATTTGATTTATAAGGTTACGAGCTGTTATATGTAATATTTTACTGCTTGAGGTAGTGTAATCGGTAGATTTTTCCTGCCTATTAGCTCTGCGCCTTGTGTCTATTATTTATCGAGACACAAGATGTATAGCTTGCTCACGCGAGAAGCGTTGCTTAAAAATAAACCATATATTAGCTATGAATAAGTGTGCCAAGCAAATGGCACACCTATTGTGTTATGCCGGTATGGGGGCGTTTTGGGCAATAAGCTGTTTAGATTTCAACTCACTCCAAAATTCGCTTGGTATGGTAACTTTCATTGAGGCTACATTAGCTTTAATTTGCTCCTCCGTGCGTGCCCCAGGAATAATTGAGGATACCGTTGAAGGCGCTTCTGCAAACTGCAGTGCAGCTGTTTTAATATCAATCCCATGTTTAGATGCAATGTCGCTTATTGCATTAAACTTTTGCTGCATAGGCCCTGGAATTTTAGGAGAATAATTAAAGCGGTTACGACCGGCTAAAAAACCACCATTAAGCGGCGCACCAATGACTGCTGAAATACCTCGTTTATCAAGCATAGGAAAGGTTTTATCAAGTGCCTGCTTGTGATCTAAAATTGAATATTGCAGCGCTAGTAAGCAAATATCTGGGTCTGACATATCAAGCGCTTTATAAACAGCATGAGGTGTATTTACTCCAAAACCCCAGCCTTTAATTATTCCTTCATCACGCATTTTAGTCAGCTCAGGAATAGCACCTTTAGCCGCTTGATCAAAATACTTAAGCCAGTCATCTCCCATATCGCTGTTTTGTGGTGATAAATCGTGAATATAGACAATATCGAGTGAGGCGACACCAATACGATGCAAAGTATCTTCTATTGAACGGCGCGTGCCTGAGGCTGAATAATCATACTTATAATGAAACGGTGAGTGATCAGCCCAATGCCAACTATTTTCTAAAGGCTCTGCTGAAGGGGTAAGAAGGCGACCTACTTTTGAGGATAAAACATAATCTTCACGCTTTTTGTTTCGAAGTAAATCACCGAAGCGCCTTTCGCTTAAACTCAAACCGTAAAAAGGTGATGTATCAAAATGACGAATACCAGAATCCCATGCTGCATTTAGCATTGTTAAAATTTCTGTATCGCTTGATATAGTATTAAAGCCATTCCCGGCGGCAAGGCCGCCCAAGCCCATTCTTGATTCCGGCCGGTAATGCTTAGCGTTAGTAACATCGTTTGTGGGTAGAGCAGCGCTTTTATCTATTGATCCTTTAGTTTGCATAACACTGCCGTTAGACATTTTTACCTTTAGTTGCTCAGCCAAAGCTGAAGCACTAAAAATAGAGCCTAAACTTAAAGCAGCCCCTGCTTTAATAAAATTTCTGCGAGATACCATGTGACTATTCTCCTTGAGTAGGTTAAATATCTACGCTCTAAGCTAGTATAAATAACAACCAAACTCAAGCAAGGAGAATACAATAAATGACAATACTATCAATAAGATATATAAATTAACAAACACTGAACAGACGTTTGAATTAACATTTAAAACTGATTATTTTCTTTACTCGTATGGTCCTTTTAAATGCACAAAACAGTGCACTTTAATAGCTTGATAAAAAAGCATACTTCCAAATTGGTGCACGCTTTAATACTCATTTATACAACATAAAATGGTTACATTTATTAGATATGTACAAATTAGTAGACAAAACCGTAATAAATTTAAGATGCACAAATAATCTCACTAGCAAAGCAATTGCAGCAACACTTAGCTAATTTAACCGAGCGTAGTTGAAATAATTGGGGTAAATATTCCAAAAACGTTTATTATTAAAGGCTTGCCTTGCAATACACGGCGTATTTTACTCTTTCACAATGCAATTGCTGGCAAGCCCTGTAAGAGTTTTATCTTGCCAAGTAACACTGTGCAGTGCAGCAAATTGCAACTAAATTCAACGTAGTTAGCGCTGAAAATAGCTGCTTAAATAGATCTATTATTCAAGTTCAGGTTACTTGAGCTTTTTAATACCAATTAACACACAGATGGCACCGCCAATAATACCCGCCCATGCTTCTATTGGTGTGTCGCCACTAAATGCACGGCTAAGCTGCGAAGCCGCCGCATCATACACGTCGTATCCCCACATAATTAAAGCGATACCTATAACGATTAAAACAATTCCTACAATCTTATTATTCATAAATATCCTTAAGGTTTAACTTACATAAACTAAATAAAAATAAATCAGGGTTAATCTAATTCTAATTGAGCACGTTCTACGCTCTCACTAGGTAACTCTTTTTGTACCGATACACCTAGCTCTTTAAACTCTGATGCTTGTTTAATTAAATTACCTTTACCGCGGTATAGCTGCGAGAACGCTTTGTCGTAACTTTCTTTCGCTTTATCAAGCTGCTTACCTACGCCTTCCATACTCAATAAAAAACCATTGAGCTTGTTATAAAAACGCTCCGCTCGACTTGCCAGCTCTTTTGAGTATTTGGTTTGCTCTTCAAAACGCCATAACTGTTTAACAATATTTAAACTAGTAAGCAGGGTGGTGGGTGTAGCTACCAGTATATTTTTTTCGATTGCT
Source organism: Pseudoalteromonas sp. SR43-2 (assembly GCF_014163885.1). NCBI lineage: Bacteria > Pseudomonadati > Pseudomonadota > Gammaproteobacteria > Alteromonadales > Pseudoalteromonadaceae > Pseudoalteromonas > Pseudoalteromonas sp. SR43-2. Next base: position 49,535 of record NZ_JACJED010000013.1, read on the forward strand.
TGTTGGTAAATATCGCTTTGATATTTGAGTGCTTCTACAAAAGCTGATTCTATTGGTACAAACATAACCACCACTTCTGGCGAGTTAATACCTGGTAAGCGGTCGTACGATTTACTCGCAAGTTCATTAATACGCGCTGTAACGGCGTTTACATGCTCTTTAATTGCTTGATTAGCATCTAGATCATTTTCAGCATTCACGTAGCGTGTATAGGCATTTAATGAAGTTTTAGCATCAATAACTAAGTGGCGACCCTGTGGTAAGTACACAACTACATCAGGGCGCAAGCGGCCATCTTCAGTGTTAAACGACACTTCGCGCTTATAATCAACGCCTGCACGTAAGCCAGCACTATCTAATACGTTTTCGAGCATAAGCTCGCCCCAATTACCTTGGGTTTTCTTTTGCCCTTGTAGGGCGTTACTGAGCTTGTCGGCTTGATCTGTTATAGCTTGGCTTTTAGCTTGCAAATGCAGTAGCTCGGTTTTAAGTGCAGTCCGTTGTTTTATGTCTTCAACGTGCATTGATTCCATTTTTTCTCTAAAGCCTTTTAGCTCGCCTTGAACTGGTTTTAATAATTGCTCAATGCTTTCCTGATTTAAGGTTTTAAAGCTTTGTGATTTTTCTTCTAGAATTTTATTGGCTAGGTTTTCAAACTCTTTTTTGAGCGTATTTTTACTTTGCTCAATTTGCGCGAGTTGCTCGCTAAAGTTTTGCTGTTTTTGCTCAAGGGTAGTGCGCATATTATTATATTCAACATCGCGCTGATTATATTGCTCACGAAGCGCTGCCAGCTCGCCTTCGGCTTTACGCCAAAAGTGATTGTATTGAATGCTTTGTTTTTCTTGTTCGCTAAAACGCGTTTTAAAATGCTGGGCTTCATCGCGCTGCTCTTGGTGAGTATGTTCTAGCAGTTCATGATCTTCTAGCAAGGCGCTGTATTGCAGCTCTTTATTATCAAATTGGTTTTGTAACAGGGAAAGCTGTTGCTGCTGTTCGCTTATTTGTAGATGTAGCTTTTTGCGAAGCCGTGTTGATACAGCGCCGTAAAATAGGACGCCTAAAGCAACACCAGCACCAGCGCTTAACCAATCAATATTAGTGAGTACTTGAGTGAGCATAAAATAAACTTATAAAATTTAGAGACATGCCATCATAACCAATAACCAACAACAGAAGTAGGGGGAGTTAAGAAATTACAGACATAAAAAAACCAGCTTAAAATAAGCTGGTCAAATATTACTAAGTTAAGTAATCAAAGGGATAATCAACATGTGCCCGAGCAAGCTGCAACCTAAATACATAATCACCAAAATAACTAATATTATTAGGTGAGGCTATATAACAACAGGCATTAGAGTAGACCGGATAACAAAATAATTAATTCAAATTAATTTGCGGAAGATCAATTATTTTTATTTGGGTTGATTTAAACAAATCAAATTATGGGCATAAAAAAAGCCAGTTCAAAATGAACTGGCTCAATCATTACTAAAATTAGTAACTAAATAGGGGGAATCAACATGAAAACTTGTATTAACTGCAATTAATCAACAAGCATAATAGTAGACGCGTCTTTTTTAATTAAGTTCAAAAAAATAAAAAACTTTTAAAATAAGTGCTGAACGCTAAATTTTAGACATAAAAAAAGCCAACTCAAAATGGGCTGGCTCAATCATTACTAAAATTAGTAACTAAATAGGGAATCAACATGAAAACTTGTATTAACTGCAATTAATCAACAAGCATAATAGTAGACGCGTCTTTTTGAATTAAGTTCATAAAAAAATAAAAACTTTTAAAATAAGTGCTGCACGCTAAATTTTAGACATAAAAAAAGCCAACTCAAAATGGGCTGGCTCAATCATTACTAAAATTAGTAACTAAATGGGAAATCAACATGATGCTTGTGTTAACTGCAATTAATCAACAAGCATAATGATAGACGTCCGCTTTTTAATTAAGTTCATAAAAAGATCAAAACTTTTTAGATCTTTTTTAGTTTTTAATTAATGACAACATTTGCTGCTCATCAAACTTTGTAAAGCTCATTGATTTATCGGTAAATAATGCATCAACAAGGGCTTGCTTGTCTTGCTGCATTTTAAATACTTTTTGCTCTATTGAGTTACTCATTATGAGCTTATAAACAAATACAGGATTAGTTTGACCAATACGGTAGGCTCTATCAGTCGCTTGCTTTTCTACTGCGGGATTCCACCATGGATCAAAATGAATAACAGTATCTGCTTGTGTTAAGTTAAGGCCTGTTCCACCGGCTTTTAAACTAATTAAAAACACGGATGTTTTACCACTGGTAAACTCGTCGATTACTTTATCTCGTTGACGCGTTTGCCCTGTAAGCATACTAAAGTTAATGTTTATTTCTTCAAGGCGTTGGGCTATTAAATCGAGTGCCGATGTAAACTGACTAAATATAATAATCTTACGACCTAGGCTTAGCATAAGCGGTAAGTGTGTTGTTAACCATTCAAGCTTAGCGGAGCCTGCTTGAGTATCTGGATCTATTAATTTAGGGTGGCAACAAATTTGCCTTAACTTTAAAAGCGCCTCTAAAAATGCAAGCTTACTTTTTTGTGCGCCTTGTTCGGCAAATAAGTCTATTAGCTTCTCTTCTAATGAACGTGTAATGCCTTGGTACATTTCTTTTTGCTTAGGCTCAAACTCAAACTCTTTTGTTAGCTCTGTTTTTTCAGGTAACTCTTGCGCTACTTGTGCTTTAGTGCGGCGCATTATAAAGGGCATAATTAACGCTTTTAACTGCTCAGCCCTCTGCATATCAGCTTCACGCTCAATAGGTGTTTGAAAGTGCTGCTTAAAGTGGGCTTGAGACCCAAGTAACGATGGCATAGCAAAATCGAGTAACGATTTAAGCTCAAGTAAATTATTCTCGATTGGAGTACCACTTAAACAAAGTTTAAAGTCGGCATTTAAGCGTTTAACTAATCGTGAGACCTGTGCGGTATCGTTTTTAATGTATTGTGCTTCATCGAGGATAATATTTTCAAAATATAATGGCGAATAATATGCAATATCACGCTTTAAAAGCGGGTATGTAGTAAGAATGCATTGCGCTTGTGCTAAGTGTTGTAAAGGATCGTTACGGTTTGATCCAAAAATAGTGGTTACTTTTAAACTTTTAGCAAACTTAGTGATTTCGTTTTTCCAATTACTCACCAAGCTAGTTGGGCACACTATAAGTGTAGGGCCTGCTTGAGGGCGGTTAAATGTACTCGCTAAAAATGCAATAACTTGGAGTGTTTTACCCAACCCCATGTCGTCAGCTAAAATACCACCTAATTGATGACGTTTTAAAAAGCTAAGCCAATCAACGCCTTGCTGTTGGTACTCACGAAGTGTTACAGAGTCATTTAAGCCATGTAATGAAACCTTAGGCATTGCCTTATCGGTATTATTTAACTCTTGTAAATATAGCTCAAGTGAATCGTCGTGAAGCTCTACGTTAATAGCTGTGTGCTTTACTAGTTCAGGTAAATACGAAAGCGGAATATTAAATTCGTCACGTGTTTTTACAAATTCAAAGCGTTCTTTAAATTCGTTTAATAAGTTAATGGCAGACTTATTAATAACCCCAAATTGACGACCAAGCGGGTAGTAATAAAACAGTTCACTTTGGCGATTCAATGACTGATAAAGCGAATCAGCATTAGTAAACAACAGCGCTGCTTTTGCGTCACACAACAATACTTTGCAGTGCATTTGATGCCCTGCTGCACGGTGTACATGTAAACTCACTTCACATTGTGGATTAGGGCTTGTTACTTTACTTACACTGACTTGCCAACCACGCTGCTTAAAGCCAGGAAATACTTCGTATATTAGCCAATGCAAATGGATAGGAGATTGCTTTGTAAATACAAGCTCACTTTGTAAACCCCCTTTACAAAATTCAAACCCTAGATTGATTAGCTCGTTAGTTACGGTGTTTTCAAATGCGCTATTTATAGTACTTGCTGGGGCAGCACCAGCTAAATAGTTTTTATTTTTATACTTAAATAACAGCGAAAGTGATAAACCTTGCTCGCCCATTATTACTTTTAAAACAGCATTACTAGATAGCTTAGGTAACGTTGGCTGCAAGTTAGTAGGGTGCGGTATAACACCTGCACCAAAGTTATCTGCAAGTTGTTTGTATATTCTGTCAAAATTAGCGTCATGCAAAGCAGGCATAGTTTGTAAATGCGCTATTTCGTCTGCACTCAATGGTGTACGAAGACGACCCGCTTTTAAATGATCTAAATCGAGGTAAGTAGGCGGTGTTGTTTTTAATAAAGCCCAGTTTTGGGTTTGCTCGAGCTTAATAACTAATTGTGATAGATCTTTATCTTGCTCCCAACTAAAACTCAATGCTTGGCCAGATTGCGCTTTAATTGGCACGCGAGAGCGCTGAAAAAACAAGCGCTCAGTAGCTATCAATTGTTGTAGGGCACTAAAGCCCCATTGGCCTTTTAGCTCAATACTTCCTACTGCATTTTGTGAACGTATCCAACTAAATAATCTAAAATCACTTTCGAGTAAATCATTTGGCGTTACGAAACTATTTAACTGTTGCTCAGTGAGGTTTCGGCCTAACGTGTAATTCTTTTTAGTCTCAAAATTAGCTATTTTAGGTGTTAAAAATACTTTGTTATTTTCAATATCTAATACAAATAATAATACTTGCGACGGTGTATGTTGATCACCACTTTTAAGAGCGCTTAATTCACTAAACCAATCATTAATGAAGTAATCTTCACCGTATTCACCAGAGTGCTCTATTTTAAGCTTAAACAAAATAGCAGCTAAATGTCGGCATTTGGTTTTTGCATTACATGTACAGTGTGTATCAACAGAATAACCAGTTGGTACTTTACTGATCTCAATACGTTGGTTAAATGATGATCCGTTATCCACTTGCACGGTAGAGTCTACAACAGAAAAATTAGGGGTATGCTCTAGCCAGGTGATTTGACCTTTCTTGTAGTACTCTTTGCCTTTATCTAAGACATTTTCGCGAAAAAGTTTTTTAATAAAGCGTTCAGAAAGAGGAAACTGGGTAGCCTGCTCATTTTTAATTTCTTCAAAAATAGCCATTAAATCATTTTTTGATAAGTTAGCAGACATGTCACTCTAAGCATTAAATTTTAAAAATAATTCTGCCAGTATATGCCTTATGTGCTCTGAGCTAAAGCACTATTAACAAGATATAAACTGGTTGGAGCTGATAGCTTAGTAAAAAATCGGTTTATAGGTAAAGATGAGTATAAAATTTCGCAAAATATTAGGCACTACACACAAATATAAAGATTAAACGACACGTTATAGATCACAATTTTACTAACAATAATAATAAACCAAGAGCAAATAGCTAAAAGGGGGCGATTAGTTAGTAAAAAAGTGATCTTGAAGAGGAAATATGATTATTTAAGGTAGGATTAGGCTAGTAAAGATCAGATTTTTACTAACAAAACAATCTGTCAGATCAGTATTTAACTAAGTAGGCACGTCTGACAGATCATTATTTAACTAACTAATTAAAAGCACTTAATAGCTTAGTTAATTGTTCTAAGCGTTTGTCTGTCATCACTTTATTGTCGATTTTGATAGACACATCACCACTTTTTAAATTGCGTTGCACCGATACAAACTTATTTTCAAGCACAGCTTCACGTTTAACAGCAACTTGAGGCTCAGCAGTTAGGCATTTGGTGATTGCCATTGCACGCTTGTCGTCACTTGTAATGGCGTTTAGCTCTTCATCACTAGTTAGGTAACTAACAAGTTGATTAAACGCGTCTTGGTCTCTCTCCTTTGCGCTCATGAGCTTTTTAGCCACTTCGCGACCCACGTGATTCGCAGTAGGGTAGAGTGCAATAACTTCAGCAGGTATTTGTTCATACGCTTTAACAGCATCTGCAATGGCGGTGTGTGATACACCTTCAATTGCAGCAATCTCTCTGTAAGATCCTTTTTTACCTTGTTCAATAAGCTCATTTTTAGTTTGCTGGTAAGCTTGTCCCAGCTCCCATAAACTTGGAGCGATATATTGATCTGAAGATACAGCTAAAATTTTAGCGTCTTGCTCAGTAAAGTCACTTGAACTAAGTACTAAATAATCAGCGTTACCTAAAATACAGGCCATACGACGGCGAGAACCCGCTAAGACTAAGCTTTTATCACCCTGATCCCAAAGCAGTGCAGGGTGCTGATTACGGCCATCCTCTGCAATGGCAGGTAAAATATCCGATACTGACTTTTCGTTAAGAAGTGCTTGTACACGGCGGTTTTTACCGTATACACCAGTTGTAGATTCAATGTCAGCGTGTGCGATCACTTTGCAAATAAGTGTAATTTGGCGCTCAGGATCGCTCGGTGCTGGCATGCGAATTACATCACCAGCATTTGCTTGTTCAAGTAATGCGTCAAGGCTACTACTTCCTACAGCTGTTGCAAAAGGATCTAAGCGGGTGTCATTTTTACGTTTTTTAGCCATTTTTATTTAACATCCTTACTTAGGGGTATTGAGTGTTGATTGAGTTGACTGCCAATTTGAACGAATAAGCATTTCTAGCTCATCGACCACATCTTTAATATTTTCTTGAGCGCGCATTAGTGATTCACGGCTTGCTAAGCTGTCTGACGCTTTTTGATCAAAAATAGTATTAAAAGACGAAGAGCTAGCAGTAATCGCCGAGCTGTGGTTGATTGGGTAACTCATAACTTGGCGACCGAATGCACTACGAACATCTTTAACAATATCGCGCTGTGAGTGATTACCTTTTACATAGTTGGTAACTAAAAACTGCATAAAGTCCCACCCCTCATGGCCAAGTGCCGCAACGGTATGGTAAATCTCACCTAGTCGTTTTAAATATTTATTATTAGCATCAAAGTCTACAGCTTCTGGATGAACAGGGATAAGCATCGCAGTAGAAGCCATTAATGCATTATAAAACATAAAGTTAAGAGTTGGAGCTGTATCTATTAATATAATATCAAACTCGTCTTTAACAGGGTTAATTACTTTTTCAAGTAACTTATGGTAATGACGAGTTTGCTCATAATTTGAGGTGTCTTTGAGTAATGTTGCAGTTTCGTGCTCAAAATAAAAATCGTCCATACCTGATGGCAGTACACGAATATTTGGGATATGCGTTGGTAAAAATGAGTTTGAAACAAATTCAGGCCATGTTTCGCCCTCATCTAAATCTATACAATCACGCATTAAATCACCAACAGTAATTGGGTCATGCTCGCTTGAAGGAAAAAAGCTTGAAGAAGAACCTTGAGGATCTAAATCAATTATACCAATGCGATAGCGCTTAATATTTGTAGTTGCCAGGGCTGCTGCAATATTAACCATGCTGGTTGTTTTGCCACAGCCACCTTTGAGAGAATTAATTACAATAACTTGCAGTTTGTCATCATCAGTACGATGATCTGGTTTAATATCCATAATATCAGCCATAGCAAAAATGTTTACTAATGTGTAAGCATAATGACCATTGGCGCCGCGTTTTATGTTTAAATCATCAAAGTCACCGTTGTCATGACGTCTTTTTAAAGTACGATTATTACAACCTAATAAATCGGCAGCTGCTTTTTGCGTATAAGTTCTTAATTCTTTTTCTTCTGATTTAAGATGAGCACGGTAGTGCTGAATACGACCTTCTAATGATTTTTCAGCTACTTCGGCGGTTGCTTTTAAAAGCCGGTAGGTACTTAACGCGTTATTATTGATAGACATACTTTCTTCCTCAAAGTTAGGCAGTTAGTATAATGTCCATTCAAATTGCTGTAAACAACTATTTAAGACGACATGCATTTTAAAAAGAAGACATTTAAAAATACTTTTACACTTTTAATATTGCTTAGTATAAATAAAGAAGTTTAAAGGTGGTTAAATATATAAGGTAGTAAAGGTTAAGGGCCTTAAATTAACACATAACATTATGATTAATATAAACAATATAAAAAAAAGCAGATCAGCGTTATACTTGGTTAAGATCAGATCTTTATCTACCTGCAGATCACCTTTTTACTAAGCCTTATTTTTTAAATCAAGTTATACACAGGTTACGCATAAGGTTATGAACAAAAAGAGCCCTTGAGATCAATTTTTTACTAAGTAAATTATAAAGTTATGCACTAACCTTAGCGTCAATAGCTTCGTTTAATTAGTATAGATCTGATCTGTACTTGGTACAGATCAGATCTATGCTAACTCGATAAGCCTTTATCCACAGGGATATTAATTTTCGTATGAATTTGTCGTGCTAAATTTTAAAATAAAGCCATTGTGATGGACAAAATAACAGCTGAGTTAGTAAAAAACAGATTTGTGATGACCCAGTTAGTAAAAATATGATCTGAAATCGCAAGTTATATACATTACTTAGTATAATAGTGATCTAAACGTTTTATTTAAAGTCAGATCATTTTTATACTAACTTAAACATTTAACTTTTGTTGATTAATGTGTTGTTATTAGATGTCGCAATAAAAATGGAAATAAGAACAATGAGCCGAAAGGTCAACATCTCGGTAGATAATTTGCCCGATACACTCAGGGGCCAAATCCACGGGGTGGAAAGTGCAATCGATAACGAAAGTTTAGCACTATTTACAGACAACAAAGACGTGCGAATTTCTATTGAAAATGCAGCTCATGGTTTACGCGCATATTCAAACACGTTTAATCATTATGATTTGTGGGGCCGTTTTGTTCGCTCTGGCTATAAAAAATTGCCACTTGAAGAAGCGCCTAAAAAAACAATCATTACGCGTAAAATATCAGAGAAAGTAGATGGTATTTTATACGACGGTGAGATAAAAATTACCCCTGCTGTTGTCAGTACTCGTAAAGATGGCGAAGATATTGAATATCTTGTTTGGCCATCGGACAGAGAGGAAAAAGTAGAACGAGCACTTATTCGTTTAGCTTCTAAAGGCAAAATAGTTAAAATTAATTTTAAGTCCGGTATTCAATACGCGGTTGTTTTTTCTATGAACGAATTAGCGCAAGAGCTCAAAGCAGTAGGGCAATCTATGCCATACCCTGCAATTAAAGAGTCTCTTGAAGCATTGCAAGGTTCTAAACTTTCGTTTAAATACTCAGCAACCGACACTAAAAACTCTGATATAGATGATTCGTTTTACGAGTCAAATATGAACTTTTTATCGTCACTTCACTTCAGTGGCAAAAAAGGTCAAGGTGGCAATGTAAAGTGTGTGGCCTGTTTAAATGCATTTGTTCATAACATGATTGATAACCTTGAATACAAAGGATATTACTTCAATAGCGCCCAAGAATTAAAGCGGGGATTGTCGCGTTGGATGATGCTTCGTTTGTATCATCTTTGGCGTTATGCAGCGCCAGGTAAAACGTATCATTTTAGATTACTTTCTATTATGGAAAAATACGGATCTATTTATTCAACTGATGATATTACGGAAAATAAATTAAAAGCGCTTCGTCGTGATATGACCACCACAATGAAAGATTTGATTGAAAAAGGTGCTATATCAGAATACAGCATTACAAACGTCAAAGATGACAAAACTGGTAACATTATTGATTACACATACGAAATGCACCCATCTGATCAGTTTTGCGATGAAATACTTACATTGAACAAACACAACAAACGCATTGAGATTCAAGGCGGTAAACGTATTGTTGAAAATGCAGTGTTAATTGATGAAGATAAAATAGAAGAGATAGTAGAAAAATAATAAACGTTATTTAAATACTGTACATATTTACTAAAAAGGCCACAATATGTGGCCTTTTTAACATAATAGCTATCGGTCAACTTGTTCTAAATATAGCCTATCAACTAAAAAATCATACTCACGTTTTCGAGGATGAGCTTCGGGTTTTTTATAATCAGGTAAGATACCTAGTTTAACGTCTGGTTCTGGATTAATCAGAATAAATGGTAATGCGGCGCTCACATGATAGCGGTTTTGTGCTGTGTATCTCACATTAACTTGAGGGCTTACGCGAGTAGGGCGACGAATTCTTAATTTTTCCTTTTCACCTAAACTAGCAACCCGTAATTGTTCTTGAGCTACAAGTGATTGCCATTTTTGCTGATCTATCATTCTTGGATTTCGATAACTGGCCGATTTGTCGAGCATTTCGAGGGCCATTTTTTTAGTCAACGTTTTAGTTGCGTGCTTGTGCATCCAAGTAAACCTAACGGAAAATGGTGATTCGCTCTCACTGTGAATCTTACGATAAGCAGCAAGTGTTATTAAATTTGGTATTGCATTATGAACAGCCTCAAATCGGGCATCGTTATTATCAATTGCCAATATACACTCTTTGAAACTAGCTTTAGCTTTGTTAACTTGTGCTATACGATTATTTAAAGCTTGTTTATCTGCATTTTTAATAACAAGTAAACCAGGGTGCCTTTTTAACACGCGACTGCTTAAGCCCGATTTTTTATAAATGTCAGAAAAGGAGTTTAAAATTGCCTTTTGAGCCGGCGCTCCACTTATTTTAGAGACAGGTATGGACTCAGGAACCTTATTTTCATCTAAATTACTTACATCAGGTAACTGATAGTACTCTGCTCTGGAAAACTCACATTCGTTTAATTCCTCAATTAACCTCAAAGTTAATTCGTTCATTAAATCAAACTGACTCCTAATTTGAACTTTAGTAACCACGGCACACCTCAAAGAACACATCTTACCAATTCGATATTATTGCATGCACTTTGCTTTGAGTAAATATTTAATAAAACTATGATCGGTGTTCAGATAATATATAAAGCAATGTAAGTATGATGTGTTCTTATTGTGTGAGTGGTTCTACCTATTCCTGTAATTTAGTACTGTTTTATTGATTAAAGAGTTAGTCCGCTTAGAGCTTAATTGCCTAATAAATGAGGTATGTAATATGAACTTGGTGCGGTTGTGTTCTAAATAATAGTGTTAGTTTTGGTTGTTTCTCTAATTAGTGATTAATATTATAACGTGTTTTAACTATGGGTTTATCATCCAAAAGCTTAGAATGTCATACATGATTTTTGCATGAGAGCCATTTAAGGCATCACTGGCAGTTAAGTTTTTAGTTATTACAACTTGCTAAATAACGTTGGCGGCAGGGTGGGAAGATGAGTGGTGAATCAGCAGATTACCTTGTGTCAGTTGTAAGTATATTCTGGCATCAGAATAATCAACAGCGCTATTCTACTAGGCTTAAAGTACATATAAATGAGCAACACAAAATGCCTTATCATATATTTAAACCTGCACATAGTCCCTGTTAGTTAATAATTAATTTAGCTCGTAAAGTTAAGATTACATTTAATGAGATTTTAGTATGATGTGTTCTTAGGTAAAATACATATAATATACCCTTGTGCCTTATTTATTCTCAATGTATTAAAATTGAAACTAATTAACTCTAATTGTATGTTTTAAATCACTTTAGTTTATTTGAAATAAAACTAAAGTGATTGTTATATAACCACCTGAGTTAAGTGAAATTACTTTTATACTTAACTCATAACTAAATAATTGGAAAATAGTGAATTTAGTCCTTGAACATAGGGGTCTGCATACGTTAATTTCTTCTTATCAGGTAATGTAGGAATGAGGAAAAATTATGTCATCGTGGAACCCAAATAGCTGGAGAGAGCTGCCAATACTGCAGCAGCCACAGTACCCAGATCAAGAAATACTTAAATCAGTTGAAGGCCAATTAAAAACGGCTCCGCCTCTAGTTTTTGCAGAAGAAACAAGAAGCCTATTCAAACAACTTGAAGACGTGTGCGAAGGTCGTGCATTTTTACTTCAAGGTGGTGACTGTGCCGAGTCGTTTAGCGATTTTAATGCCGCTAATATTCGCGATACATTCAAAACAATTTTACAAATGGCTGTTGTATTAACTTACGGCGGTAAATGCCCTGTAGTTAAAATAGCGCGTATGGCTGGTCAATACGCTAAACCTCGTTCAGCAGACTTAGAAACAATTAATGGCGTGTCTTTACCATCTTACCGTGGCGACATTATTAATAATATTGAGTTTACAGAAGAAGCGCGCATTCCAGACCCACAACGTTTAATGACTGCATACCATCATAGTGCTGCTACGTTAAACTTATTACGTGCATTTGCACAAGGTGGCCTAGCCGATCTTCATCAGGTTAACCGCTGGAACATGGGCTTTGTTGCTGCAAATCCACTTAAAGAAAAATACCAACAACTTGCAGATAAAATTCAAGACGCACTAGAGTTTATGGAAGTGTGCGGAATTAACTCTACAATTGCGCCAAGCTTAAAAGAAACCGATTTATACACTTCTCACGAAGCTTTACTACTTGGTTACGAAGAAGCACTAACACGTCGCGACCATTTATCGGGTGATTGGTACGATTGTTCTGCTCACTTTGTTTGGATAGGTGAACGTACACGCCAACTAGACCATGCACATATTGAATTCTTTAAAGGCATTAAAAACCCAATTGGTGTTAAAGTAGGCCCAGGTATGGACCCAGACGACCTAATTCGTTTAATTGACGCATTAAACCCAGATAATATTCCTGGTCGTTTAACGCTAATTACGCGTATGGGTGCAGACGTACTGCCAGAAAAACTCCCAGCACTAGTAAGAAGAGTTCAACAAGAAGGCCGTAAAGTAATTTGGAGTTCTGATCCAATGCACGGTAATACTGAAAAAGCGACTTCAGGTTACAAAACGCGTAACTTCGATAATATCATGCGCGAGATCAGTCAGTTCTTCGCTGTACACAAAGCTGAAGGTTCATACGCAGGTGGTGTTCACCTAGAAATGACAGGTCAGCACGTAACAGAATGTACAGGCGGTGCTTACGGTTTATCTGACGATGACTTAGCACAGCGTTACAAAACTCAGTGTGATCCACGCCTTAACGCCGACCAAGTATTAGAGTTAGGCTTTTTAGTCGCTGATTTACTAAAAGACGCACGTAAATAATATTTTTTGATACAAAAAAACCGCTTAGTTGCGGTTTTTTTTATTTCAAATTTGATGATTAAGTTAGTACTTACGTCGCTCCAAGTCTGTCTCTATCAGTATTTTTGCAGAAATTTCTTCAACAGAATGATGCGTAGAATTAAAGTAAGCTATTTTGTGACGCTTATACAACATTTCTACTTCGCGCACCTCAATACGACACTGTTTAATTGAAGCATACTTAGAGTTAGCCATACGTCGATGCCTTATAGCCGCAAGCCTCTCAGGGTCAATCGTGAGCCCAAATAACTTATGTTTATAAGGGACTAAACATTTAGGCAAACCTTCATTATCTAAATCTTCTTCTGTAATAGGGTAGTTAGCCGCTTTAATGCCGTACTGCAGTGCTAAGTATAAGCTTGTCGGGGTTTTACCACTTCTGCTAACGCCAATTAAAATGATGTCTGCCTCGGAAAAGTTTTTAATATTTCCGCCATCATCATTCATAAGCGCATAGTTAACCGCATCAATTCTAAAATCATAACTTTTTTCGTGGATAGAATGCGTACGATGCATTTTTGGAACAGGGGCTACATTGAGTTCTTTTTCTATTTTTTCGCTATACGTAGTTAAAAAGTCATACGTAACTGCATCAGCCGATTTTATAATTTCACTTAAATTGTGATTCACAAAAGTAAAAAACACGAAAGGCTTTTCACCTGTTTTTGCAGCGGTTGCATTAATTAAAGCTTTAATTTCGTGCGCTTTTTCTTCAGTTTCTACAAATGGAATTGTTTTATGATTAAAATCGATAGGAAACAACGACAAAGTCGCATGCCCAAACACCTCTGAAGTAATTGCTGTTCCATCTGATATATAAAAAGCAGTTCTCATAATTAACCTTTTTATTGCGTTTAAATCCCTAAAATGGGTTTCCCACGGTTTACGTGAGGACTGTTGCCAGTGTAGAATGATGACGACCTTTATAAAAGGTTTTCTTTCTTAACTCTCACAGTTAGACCTACAATTTGTTTTTTTTGGAGAAAGATCCGTGCAAGAATACGTTCTCTGGTATCAAGAGCTTGGTATGCAAGATGTTCCTCGAGTTGGCGGTAAAAACGCGTCACTTGGCGAAATGATTTCAAACCTCGCAAACGCAGGTGTACAAGTACCGGGTGGTTTTGCAACTACCGCAGATGCTTTTAATGAGTTTCTAGATCAATCAGGACTCACCGCCAAAATTCATGACATCCTAGATACACTGGATGTTGATGATGTAAATACACTCGCTAAAGTCGGTGCCGATATCCGCCAATGGATAATCGACACTCCATTCCAACCAAACCTAGATCAAGCCATTCGCGACGCATATAGCCAACTCCATGGCGATACTGCAGCAGATGTTTCATTTGCAGTACGTTCATCAGCTACCGCTGAAGATATGCCAGATGCATCATTCGCAGGCCAACAAGAAACTTTCCTTAACGTTGTCGGTATCGATTCAGTCATGGTCGCTATTAAACACGTATTTGCTTCATTATTTAATGACCGCGCAATCTCATATCGTGTTCACCAAGGTTACGATCACCGTGGTGTAGCGTTATCAGCAGGTATACAGCGCATGGTACGTTCAGATAAGTCAGCATCTGGCGTAATGTTTAGTATTGATACAGAGTCTGGTTTTGAAGACGTTGTATTTATTACATCAAGCTACGGCTTAGGTGAAATGGTTGTACAGGGCGCGGTTAACCCTGATGAATTTTATGTTCATAAACCAACACTCCTTAAAAATAAACCTTCAGTAGTACGTCGTAATATTGGCTCTAAAGCCATACAAATGATTTACTCAGAAGATAAAGCACATGGTAAGCAAGTAGACATCGTTGATGTTGACCCTGAGCTTTCTAATAAATTTTCGATTACAGATGAAGAAGTGCAAGATCTTGCCAAGCAAGCTGTAATCATTGAAAAACATTACGGTCGTCCTATGGACATCGAATGGGCAAAAGACGGAAACGACGGCAAACTATATATAGTTCAAGCACGTCCAGAAACTGTCCGCTCAAACGAAGACTCAAACGTAATGGAACGTTTTCAATTAAATGGCACAAGTAATGTACTTGTTGAAGGCCGTGCAATTGGTCACAAAATTGGTAGCGGTGTTGTACGTGTTCTTGATTCAATCAAAGAAATGGACCAGGTACAAGTAGGCGACATTTTAGTTACCGATATGACCGACCCTGATTGGGAACCAATCATGAAACGTGCAGCAGCGATTGTTACAAATCGTGGTGGCCGTACGTGTCACGCGGCAATCATCGCACGCGAACTTGGTATTCCGGCAGTTGTTGGTTGTGGTAATGCAACTGATTTAATTAAAGCGGGACAAGAAGTAACAGTATCGTGCGCCGAAGGCGATACTGGCTTTATTTACGAAGGTATTTTAGATTTTGAAATACTAACGTCACGCGTTGATAAAATGCCAGAACTACCAATGAAAGTCATGATGAACGTGGGTAACCCCGATCGCGCCTTTGACTTTGCACGCTTACCGCATGCAGGTGTTGGCCTTGCGCGAGTTGAATTTATTATCAACCGTATGATTGGCGTTCACCCTAAAGCGTTATTAAATTTTGATGCGCAAACAGATGCATTAAAAGCAGAAATTACTGACATGATTGCCGGTTACGAATCACCAGTAGAGTTTTACATAACAAAACTGGTTGAAGGTATTTCAACGCTTGGTTGTGCTTTTGCACCGGAGCGTGTAATTGTGCGTATGTCTGATTTTAAATCAAACGAATACGCAAACCTAGTTGGTGGCCAGCAATACGAGCCAGAAGAAGAAAACCCAATGATTGGTTTTCGTGGCGCCGCACGTTATATATCTGAAGACTTCCGCGATTGTTTTGCACTAGAATGTGAAGCTATAAAACGCGTAAGAAACGACATGGATATGGCAAACATTGAAATCATGATCCCATTCGTACGTACCCTTGAAGAAGGTAAACGCGTAATTGAATTACTAGAAGAGCATGGCCTTAAACGTGGTGAAAATGGTCTTAAAGTAATCATGATGTGTGAGCTGCCTTCAAATGCATTACTTGCTGATGAATTTTTAGAAATGTTTGATGGTTTTTCTATCGGCTCTAACGATTTAACACAGTTAACGCTTGGTCTTGATCGTGATTCAGGTTTAATCGCACATTTATTTGATGAGCGTAACCCAGCAATTAAAAAACTACTTTCTATGGCAATTAAAACAGCTAAAGAAAAAGGCAAGTACGTAGGTATTTGTGGTCAAGGTCCTTCAGATCACGAAGACTTTGCAGCATGGTTAGTAGAGCAGGGCATTGACTCTGTTTCACTCAATCCAGACACAGTAATAGAAACATGGTTATACCTATCTAAAAAATTAGCAAAGTAATAAATAGGTAAGCTATAAAAAATGCCAGCAATGTATTGCTGGCATTTTTTTTATACCCTATTAAAAGTATGTTAATGGGCTAATTTTTTATCTAAATAAGCACATGATTTAGTTAGCGCCTTTTGACAAAGTGATAAGTAATGTCGCGCTTTAGGGTAATAAAACGAAAAACACAATAAACCGGCCATAAAAAATATAAGCGATGGGCCAGGGACGATCGCAAAAAATAATCCTAGCAAAATAAATAGCACGCCACTGATCTGTAATAGTAATTTTTTCATATAAAACACCTCATTACTCGTTAACTTGAGTATAATTTAAGCTGCATTAAAATCGACTAAAAGAGTGTTACAAACTGTAAAATCTTCAATTTCTATTCGCCATCACCATGATATAATTAGTCAAATGCCCTAAGATATCGCCGTCATGATAGCAACAATTACACAGCAAGATGCCGCGACAGAACTTGTCGCAAATTACCTAAATACCATTGCAAGCCAAGGTTTTAGTGGAGATACCGATGCAAGTTATGCAACGCGTATTACTGCTTCAACCGATAACAGTGTGTATCAGGAAATACCCCAAGGTGTTATTTTTCCAAAAAATGAAAAAGATATTCAACTCGCACTGCAAACTGCATCTCGCGACCCATTTTTATCATTAACTTTTGGCCCTCGTGGTGGCGGAACAGGTACTAACGGTCAATCGTTAACACCAGGTATTGTTGTAGATTTGTCTCGCTATATGCGCGAAATCCTCGAAATAAATGTAGAAGAAGGCTGGGTACGCGTTCAAACTGGCGTAATAAAAGATCAACTTAATGACTTTTTAAAACCTTATGGTTTTTTCTTCTCACCCGATTTATCTACTAGTAACAGGGCAACTATTGGTGGCATGATAAGTACTGACGCCTCTGGGCAAGGTTCGTTAGTTTACGGAAAAACAAGCGATCATGTTTTAGGGCTTACAACTTATTTAGTCGATGGTACACCTATGTGTACCTCACCAATAGATATCGACAAAGCAAAAATTATAGCCGAGCAAGACTCTTTAATTGGTAGTTTATATAAAACAGTTTTAGATATTTCAGTTAATGAACGCGCAGCTATTTTAGCTAAGTTTCCACGGTTAAATAGGTTTTTAACCGGCTACGACCTAGAGCATGTGCTAAGTGATGACTTACTTACTTTTGACATGAGCCGACTAATAACAGGTTCAGAAGGCTCATTAGGTATAGTAACTGAAGCTAAATTGAACCTAACGCCTATTGCCGAATTTAAAACGCTTATTAATATCAAGTACGATAGCTTTGACTCAGCACTTCGTCATTCACCGTTTTTAGTTGATGCACGCGCAACATCGGTAGAAACCGTTGATAGCAAAGTTTTAAACTTAGCGCGAGAAGACATCATTTGGAATTTAGTATCGGACTTAATAACCGACGTACCAAATAAAGATATGCAAGGCCTTAACATGGTCGAGTTTAATGCAGTATCAAACGATGATATAAAAGACAAAGTAGACACGCTTTGTAAACTTCTAGACGAATGCGTAGCAAATCAAACTAATGGCGTTATTGGTTATCAGTTAACCAGTGATAAAAGCGATATACTAAAAATTTACGCAATGCGTAAAAAATCAGTGGGTTTATTAGGTAATGTAAAAGGCAGTCAAAAACCACTCGCCTTTGCAGAAGACACCGCTGTACCGCCTGAAAATTTAGCAGATTATATTGTCGAATTTAGAGCATTACTCGACAGCCATAATTTACAATATGGTATGTTTGGCCATGTTGATGCAGGCGTTTTACACGTACGCCCAGCACTTGATATGTGCGACCCAGAACAAGAAAAACTACTTAGAACTATTTCAGATCAGGTAGTAAAACTAACCGCTAAGTACGGTGGTTTAATGTGGGGCGAACACGGTAAAGGTTACCGAAGTGAATATAGTCCTGAATTTTTTGGTGAGCATTTATATACGCAACTTCGTAAAATAAAAACAGCTTTCGATCCTAACAACCGCATCAACCCCGGCAAAATATGCACCCCTATCGATAGTGAAGACTCACTAGTTAGTGTTGATGGACAAAAGAGGTCGCACTTCGATAAGCAAATATCAATAGAAGTTAAAACCAGTTTTAACAATGCAATGACCTGTAATGGTAATGGCATATGCTTTAATTACGATGAAAATTCACCTATGTGTCCATCGTATAAAGTAACTGGCGATCGTCGTAATTCACCAAAAGGACGCGCAAGTTTAATGCGCGAATGGCTTCGTTTACAAGAGTCAAAAAATGTAGATTTACTCGAAGTAGAAAAGCAACTTAACAAAGGTGAAGTCATTACCTGGTGGGAACGTTTCGTTCACAGCCGCGAAAAACGAAAAGGTATTTACGACTTTTCTCACGAAATAAAAGCGTCAATGGATGAATGTTTAGCATGTAAAGCATGTACAACTGCCTGCCCAATTAAAGTAGATGTTCCTACTTTTCGTTCGCGCTTTCTAAATTATTATCATAGTTATTATGCGCGTCCGCTAAAAGATTACCTTGTTGGTAACATAGAAAACAGCGCGCCATTAATGGCAAAGTTTGCAAAAGTTATAAACCCAATTGTTAAAACATCATTAGTAAGCAATGTTATTAAAAAAACAGTTGGTTATGTTGATACACCACAGTTAAGTATTCCTGCACTTTCAAAGCGTATTACTAAAACACAAAAATTTGATTTTGATTTATTAAATAAATTAAATGCAGAGCAACAAAGTGAATATGTATTAATAGTACAAGACCCATTTACGAGCTTTTACGAAGCGGAATTAGTAGAAAGTTTTATTACTTTAATAATCCAACTTGGCAAAAAACCAATGCTATTACCTTTTAAACCAAATGGTAAACCGCAACACGTAAAAGGTTTTTTGCATGAATTTAAAATTACAGCTAAAAATGCAGCTGAGTTTTTAAATAAATTAAATGATATTAATGCACCGTTAGTTGGTTTAGATGCTTCACTCGTTATGTGTTACCGCGATGAATATAATACAATTTTAGAAAATAACCGCGGTGTATTTAATGTGCAACTTGCTCATGAGTGGCTCGAAACACAATCGTTTAAATCACTAAGCGCAAAGCAAAATACAGATACCGAATTTACATTATTGAGTCACTGTACTGAAACAACTGCACTGCCAAAAGCGGCAAATGTTTGGCAAGCAATTTTCAGTGATATTGGTTTAACATTAAAAACAACAAATACAGGTTGCTGTGGAATGGCGGGGACTTATGGCCACGAAGCACAAAATCAGGATAACTCACGTGCACTTTACGAAATGAGTTGGAAACCAATTGTAGATAAAAATAAACCAGAACAACTTTTATCTACGGGCTTTTCTTGTCGCAGCCAAGTTAAACGTTTTGAGAAGTTTAAACCAAAACACCCAATTGAATTACTCGCACAGGTTCTTAGCTAATAAAAGTTAAAAAAAAGGCGTAACTTAAAAATAAGTTACGCCTTTTTTTATTAATACCCATTCGCTTAATTAAATGATCGTTTTTGAGGCTGGAAAAACGCCTTGATACCTCGGCAAAAAATTCACTAATTTTTATAAAAGCTATTTAGATTTTTTAGCGAAACTGTCTGCAATTGGCTTTGTACTTATACCGTGAATAAATACACTAAACAAAATAGTCGTCATTGCTATTGTCGCAATTTGATATTTGTTTTCTATTTGCGTATCAATCACCATCAATGTAAAAACAATTGATGCTAAACCTCTTGGTCCAAACCACGCAAATGTAAAACGCTCTTTAATATTCAATGCCGTAAACTGCAGAGACAACATAACTGGAATTATTCTAATTAATGTTGTACTTAATAAAGCGTAAATTATAATTTCAGTATTTAATTTCGGGATAACTAAGTAAGCACAAACAAACCCAAACAAGCACCAAATCATTAGCGATGTAAAATCTGCGATGTGCTCTGAGTCTTCAATTAATTCTGTTCTAACTTCTTCAGTCGAAAATTTATCAAATAGTAAACCTGCAATAAACACCGCAATAAATCCACTGCCATGAAAATACTGAGTGACAGAAAACACAGCCATAGCAAAACCGAGTAATAAAAATGGACTGGTATTTTGTGCAAAGTAATGACGTTTCATTGCAAAGTCTAAACTCGGTATAAAAACAGCGATACTTGTAATAGCTATTAATAAAGCCAAGCCAAGTTCTCGTCCAAACACGCTTAATGTTTGTGTGGCGGTAATAGCTGAATCCGGATTTTTAGCGAGTAATATAAATATTAAAAATATGGGCACGCATAATCCATCGTTCAAACCACTTTCAGTATTTATCCCTTCACGTATTTTTTCAGGCACTTGTGTACTTGCTAGTAACCCTTTACTTAATGCTGCATCGGTAGGTGTTAAAATAATTGCGAGCAACGCCGCTTGAATAAGTGAAAGCTCAGCAAAGAAAAATAAAGCAACAGCAATACCGAGTAATAAAGTTAAGGGTAGGGCAACAAACAACAGTAAACTAGGATACTGAAAACTATGCCTTAATACACTTAGCTTTGATTTAGCTGCATCAGAAAATAAAAATATACTTAGCGTAAGCTCTATAAATGGTAATAAAAGATCAACGCCTTCTTTTATTTTATCCCCTTCGTTGGGTAGCATTAAAGCTAAACATATTCCCCCAACAACAAAAAACATTGGGCCTGTTACTTCTGTTTTTTCTAACTGGCGAAGTGTTAAAGAATAAATTAAAAATAGTCCGCCTATAAATGATATTACTAAATACTCCATTAAATTTTCCTTTTAAGTCCTGATTTTGCTCGCTCTTTAATATTTGTTTGAATATAAATTTGATCGGTAGTCGCAATTTTAGAATGGCCTAAATCTTCTGATAAATGTTTGAGCGGTCTGGTTTGCGCATCATGTGTAGCACCAGTATGACGAAGCCAATGTGCAGTTGCAGCGCCAAGTTGTTCAGCATCATCTTTAAAACCATCATCAAGTAATGATTGCTGAGCATAATCAAAACTTTGTTGAACTAAACGCCTAATTTGCCTTACGGTCATACCACCTTGACCGCGAATTTTATGAACTAACGGCTCAGATTCATCAACCCGAGGAAGGGCAGGTAGACCTCGATATAATCTGTATCGTTTTAAATATTCAACAAAATCATCACTTAAGGTTACATCTCGTAATTTATTACCTTTACCCATTATACGTAAAAACCAAAATCCATCATTATCTTGCCAAAAATGAGACATCACTGGCGACCATTGTGGGCGCTCAGATAATTCTGAAATTCGTAAATAAAGACCTTTTAAGCAGGCAAGCGTAAACAAATTTCGCTCTAAATCAGGGTTATGTTCGCATAAATCACGCGTTACACCAAAAACGTATTCCCATTGAATATCACTTAATGTATCAGGAATTTGAATTTGTGATTGAACAACTAAATACGGGCTATTTTTTTTAACAACAGGGACAAAGTTAGCGAATGTTTTTTCTTCGAGTAGGGCAAACTTATAAAATACATTTAAGGCAGTAAACATGGCCGATAAAGTTTGTTGGCTGGCAGTTGATTCTTTTAGCATAAAAGGGCGCCAATTTTGATTTAATCTACGAATTCCTTGCTCATCTTTATAACGCCATTGCACTGAAGTTGCAGCCCATTTTTTATCAGGTTCGACCATAAAATCAACGTAAGCTTCAATATCTTCACGTTTTAAATCGAATACTGATTTTTCTGCTATTAACCACGACCATAAATAAAAGCGTTCAAGTTCATTTCGAAAACGGCTATAAGTAGCTTCTGACTTGCGGCCATAAACATATAAAAACTGATATAAGAATGTCAGATCGGCTTTTGATTCAGTTACAGTCAAGCCAACTTCCTGTATAAAGGATGCAAGTTCTGGGTATTCTGAATTTAGAGTACCGTCATCTAGATGGGCAATTTGATATCTTAATTGTTTTAATGTATCAACCAAAGCAACAAGCATAATGTATAAATATTCAATTAAATAATAGACTTACAGAATAACGTTAAAGTCCGATACTGTCTAGTATTGGACATAGTAAAACTCTAATTATTTTAATACCGTGATTATTCTATGGTTGTTGGTTGCTATATCTTATTAAGGAAAACATTATGAAAAAACTAATTATACTAAGCGTACTGGCTTTAACTGTTGCGTTAACTGGGTGTGCTACTACAGGTAGTGCATCACCAAGCGAAAAACGTTCACTTGTACAAAGTATGAAAACAAATACATTAGATAAATTATACGCTGAAAAACCTGACGTTAAAAAACAAATTGCTAATTCGGCTGGTTACGCTGTTTTTGATAACGCGAACGTAAATGTTGTTTTAGCCAGTTTTGGTGGCGGTTACGGCGTGGTTAAAAATAACCTTACTGGTAAATCGACTTACATGAATATGGGTGAAGCCGGTTTAGGGCTTGGTTTAGGTGTAAAAGATTTTAACGTTGTAATGGTTTTTCATAACCAAGCTGCACTAAATAGATTTATTGAACATGGTTGGGCATTTGGCGGAAACGCTGATGCAGCAGCAAAATATGAAGATAAAGGCGGTGCATTGGTTGCCGAAGCGATTGCAGATCAAGTAACTGTATATTCTGTAACCGAAAATGGCCTTGCACTACAGGCTGTATTAAAGGGAACTAAGTTTTGGGTTGATTCAGAGCTTAATTAACCACCAAATTACTCTCCTAAAAGCGAGCTGGTTTGTATAATCACGCTTGCTTTATTAAAACCCATCCAATTTAACATAACGTAACTTATGGGTTATTACTTACATCTGAAATTATAGAATCACCATTCTATTCCTTAATATGTTACCTCTATATTTATTTAATCACGACTCATTTCATCCATATACTTCTTTGTTAAAATTGAGCTTTGTATCCACGTACAAGTTAATTGAATTAATATTTTTAAATCTTTAAGGTCGTGGTTTTCCCATTTTCTAATATAATGAGTTTCATCATTACCAAGCCACACGGCTCTATTTGCACAACTCTTTAGATTCTCATCTGTTACATAGTTATTTATAGCACGGCTTAATTGTTATCTCTTTAGTAATATCAGGTGCTTTAAATGCTTTAGGAAATGAATAGTTAAATTTAAACTTATTGTAAATGAATCCGATATTGTCTTTAATATATTGAGCTATATATAATCTTGCACAATTACTATTCATGCATTTCATTACTATTTCTAATTTTGTATCATATTTTTCTAATTCACCGGTTATGGTAACAAATATTCTAACAGGTATTTGTGCTGTATCACAAATTGGACATATATCAGCTTCTTGATCTATTTCAGCTTGAGTTCCATTTTCTAAGTTTATTCTTAAACTCATTTAAGATTCCTTTTGTTTATAAAGTTATATTCAACTTCAATTTTCCTTCAAACGCCTCAGCCAACTTTTCAGTTTCACTAAAAACAGTATTCCAATATTTAATTCGGGTGTCTGCATCAAGATCGGTAAAGTCGTTTCTGTCTGGAATTTTTCCGTAAGGTAAACTTGCTATAAATTCTTTTGATGGAGTAATCATTACCACGTTATCGTAATTAAGTGGCGATACTTTACGTTTTAAATTTTTATCGAACCACCCTGCTTTGGGCTCACTATTAAAATGCGGATATAAAATTAAGCCAGGGTTATTAATTTTTAAATCAAAGTGGTAATCAATTATTCCGCCATCGCGATATATTCCTTGCGGCGAGCCTTCAATATTTTTTATGCCTTGCATAACAAGTGGTATTGAACCCGATGCAAGTAACGCGTCTTTTAAATTATTTTGAGTAAGCGCTATGCTTTGCGTTTTAAAATTGTAGGTGTCGGTAATTGATAAGTCACTTGTTGCTGGGCCAAATATAAAGCGCTCATACTGTGTGCCTAATAATTTTCGGTTAACGCGGTTAAGCATGTAACTTTTTGATAAACCCATTAACTGTATTAGTTTATTTTCGCTGGCAATAAAGCCATTCGATTTTGCTACTATAAAGTGCGCTTTAAATATTGGGTTATTTATAATTTCGGTTACGCCGTTATCGCCAAAAACATCTTCAAGTAATGCGCGCGCTTTTATTGTGATTTCACTTGGTGTAGGTTTATTACTTGAATATCGCGTTTGCGAATACGATTTTGCTAAGCGCTCAATCGCAGCAACAGGATCGTTTTGTGCAAAACACGCAGAGCGAAAAGCGCCAGCAGACGAGCCAATTAAATTAAGTGGTTGGGTACGGTTTTTAAAAAATTCACCAAAAATATATTTATCTAAGCCAAATAATGTAAACCATTTAGGACCGCCACTTGCACCTAAAAAAGAGGTGAAAAGTTCAGGTTTAAAGCCCTGTTCGTTAATAATTTTAGCCGCTGTTTTCCCTGCGTGAATCTCGATCATCTAAAAAATTGTGCCTTTTATTTTGGTTGCTATAGTTTTTTTACAACACTGAAAGTGAATACTTATGCAAAACAAAAAGCGATTTCATGTTGCCATAAAACCGCTTTTTATAGTTAAGTGTGCTGAACTAGTCCCAAATGCCGTCTTCGCATTTACCCTGTACTTTTACATCTTTTACTTTAAATTCGGGCTCTAGACCTTTGTCTCTTTGTGCGTGGTAATCGCTCGTAACAGACAAAATAGTCGGCGTTAACAGTATAATAGCGATAACGTTAACCACTGTCATTAACCCTAAGGCAATATCGGCTAAATCCCAGACTTCTTTTAATGTGGCCGACGCGCCCCACAACATCATTGATAAATAAAGCAAAGTGTAAATGCCGCGCCCTACTTTGTTGTCGAGCTTAAAGAGGTGCAAGTTACTCTCTGCATAGGCGTAGTTTGCCACCACCGATGTAAAAGCAAATAAGGTTATAGCGGCTGCTACAAAGTAAACACCACCTTGTGCTAAATGAGCGGTCATCGCGCTTTGTGTTAAACGAATGCCTTCCATTTCGCCGCTAATATCTATATCGGCTAATAAAATGATCACCGCGGTACAGCTACACAGTACTATTGTATCGAAAAATACGCCTAGCATTTGTATGTAACCTTGCGTTACAGGGTGATTAGGTATTGGGCTGGCACTTGCTGAAGCATGCGGAACACTACCTGCACCGGCCTCATTAGAATATAAACCACGTTGAATACCGTTTTTAATGGCAGCGCCCATTGCACCGGCGCCTGCTTCTTGTAAACCAAACGCTGATAAAAATATATCTTTAAGCATGGCAGGTACTTGCGTGAAATTTATAATCGTAATAATAACGGCGGCAAGTACAAACACAATGCCCATTATTGGCACAACACGCTCTGCAAATCGGGCAATTGCCTTAAAGCCACCGAGTATAATTGAGCCTGCTAGTACGGTAATAACCAGACCTGAATAAAATGTAGGAACTTCAAACGCGTAATTAAGTGCATCGGTAATTGTGTTCGTTTGCATTGCACTAAACGTAAAGCCGTAACCTAAAAATAAACATGCGGCAAACACAATGGCAAATGCCCGGCTACCCAAACCTTGTTGAATATAATACGCAGGCCCGCCTCTAAACTCGCCACCACTATCGCGCACTTTATATACTTGCCCAAGTACGCTTTCAGCAAAGCCTGTAGCCATGCCCAATATGGCTATTACCCACATCCAAAATATAGCGCCGCTGCCGCCAAGTGAAATTGCAACCGCCACACCGGCTAAATTACCGGTACCGACCCGTGCACAAAGCCCTGTACACAATGCTTGGAATGATGAAATATCGTTTTTTTTACATTTGCTACTGCCTTTTAAAAGGCTAAACATATGTTTAAATTTAAGTATTTGAATTGCTTTTAGTCGTACTGAAAACCATACCCCCGTAAACAAGAGTATATAAATAAGTACCTGCCCTTCTCCCCATAAAAGGTTGTTTACGCTTTTGACGACGGTATCGAACATTGCTAATTCCTTCTTATATTTTTTATATTGATACCCTTTTTTGGGTATAACGGCATTTGCTTGCGACATCGACTAAAAATTTAATGCAAATAAGGCAGCTAAGCTGCCTTGAAACTATACATTATTTATTTTGCAAATGAACTCCTGCAATCATGCACCTAACTGAGCCACCAGCCGACTCAATAGTAGGTATTGGTAAGGGCACAAGCTTAGCCGTTTTTTGTATAACTGTTATTTGTGCCGGTGTAAGTGCATTAAACGCAGTTTGCGATAACGCTAAAATACGACCATTTTTACCTTGTAGCTCAATAGCATTGCCACAAAAGTTATTAATTTGCTCAAGCGTTAAATCGATCACTTGATGATGGCTTTTCAAAAAATGTTTAGCTAACTGTGCACGTTGATCAATTGGCACCATATTTAAACTGATCATTACAAATTTTGTAGCAATACACATTAAAACATTAGTGTGATAAACCGAAGTTCCTTGCTCGTCATATGCGTTAAACACTATGGGTGATAGTTTTAATTGCTCACATATTGTATTAACCACCGACTTGGTAGTTCTTTTTGATTCTACCGCGTAAGCGAGTTTATTTTGATGATCGATAACCAGTGAACCAGTGCCCTCAAGAAATGAATTTTCTTTCGATAAAAATGAATAATCAGTCACTGAAGACACTTTATAGTGATCCGTTAAAAAATCAATAATATCTTTTCGATATTCTAACCTTCTGTTTTCTACAAACATTGGATAGATTATTAATTGGCCACTTTGATGAGTTGAAAACCAATTGTTAGGAAAAACTGAATCGGGAGTGTGTGTTTGCTCATCTTCAAAAAGGTGAACTGTTACCCCTTCATTGTTTAATATTTGTACGGCATTAGTCACTTCTTTAAATGCTTGTTCACTTTGATTTTGTGCTAAGCATTCACTTTGAAATGCGTTATCGAGCATTGTGTGGGGATTAGATGTAAAGTGATGCGGCCTTACCATCACTACAGCATTGGGGGCTTGGTTTACTTCGCTCATGCCACGTGCTCTTTTACTAATGGTTGATCACTAAGCACTGAAAATAAATTACGAGGGTCCGCTTGTTGTGTAATTAAATCAAGCAAAGCAAACTCGCCCGTTTTAATTAACTCATCGCGTATAAATACCAGTGCTGTAAAGTCTTCGCTCGCAAAGCCAACGCCGTCAAAAATGGTTAATTCATCTTGGCTAGTACGCCCAAGCGACTGCTTATTAATAACTTTATGAAACTCAGTTACTGTAAAGCCTGGACTCATTTGTTGAATTTCGCCCTCTATTCGAGTTTGCGGCTCGTACTCAACAAATACATTAGCACGCTCAAGCAATCTAGCATCTAACTCTGTTTTACCTGGGCAATCACCACCTATGGCATTAATGTGCACACCTTGTGGGATCATGTCGTTTGTTAAAATAGTGGCGTTAGTTTTATCAGCAGTACAGGTAGTGATAATATCTGCCCCTTTTACTGCCTCTTGTACACTATTACAAATAGTCACGTTTAATCCGCATGCACTTAAATTAGCAAATGCTTTTTTAGAGGCGCTTTTATCTATATCGTATAAACGAATATGCGTAATACCTAGTACCGCTTTAAAAGCGAGTGCCTGAAACTCTGATTGAGCACCATTGCCTATTAAAGTAAGGGTTGTTGAGTTTTTAGGCGCTAAATATTTAGCTACCATTGCAGAAGTTGCGGCTGTACGTAGTGCTGTTAGTAAACACATTTCGCTTATCATAACCGGATAGCCACTATTTACATCGGCTAAAATACCAAATGCAGCGACTGTTTGAAGTTCTCTAAAGGTGTTTTTTGGGTGACCATTTACATATTTACAGCTGAACATTTGGCCATCACTCACTGGCATTAGCTCTATTACACCCTCTGGTGAGTGTGCTGCATAGCGAGATGACTTATCAAACTCTGTCCAACGGGCAAAGTCGGTTTCTAATTTATGTGTTAGATCTAGCAAAACGTTTTCGACCCCTAAGCTATTTATAAGCTTAGCCATTGCCTGAACGCTAACAAATGGAACGCCTTGTTTTGGCTGTGCTATAAAATGACTCATGTGGAAACCTCTTGAATAAATGTATTAGTTAATTTAAAACAAGTTTAGCGAGGCTACGTGCTATTTAATATGGCAATTAATTACACAAATAGTACTAATTTTTATTATTTTGCTATGCAGTTATGTACAATTTATGTATTTTGGTCAGTAACTTCTTTTAAAGGTTTGATTTATGACTCCCTATATTTACGACTCTCTTGATAATGCTTTAATAGCAGAATTACGAAAAGACGGCCGCGCTTCTATTTCAGCTTTAGCCGGTTCTTTAAATGTATCACGCGGGACAGTGCAAAATAGGTTAGATAGATTAGTTAGCTCAGGCGCTATATTAGGGTTTACTGTACGCGTTCACGAACACATAGAAACAGAAGCCGTGCGCGCAATTATGATGATAGAAGTCGTTGGTAAATCTACCTCACAAGTAATTAAAACAATGCGCGGAATACCCGAGCTTATAAAATTACACACCACCAATGGTGCATGGGATTTAGTTGCAGAGCTTCAAGCTGCAAATTTAAGTGAGTTTGATGGAGTGCTAAGGCAAGTACGCGAAATTGACGGTATTTTAAATAGTGAAACAAGCATATTGCTTTCATCAACTTAAGTTATTTTCAATATTTAAAAGAATACTTAAATGAAGAATATTTAAATGACACCCATTTAAATTTTTAAAAATTGAGGGACTAAACACTTAAAAATTATTTATTGTGTCTCTTATATGCGGTTAATTCCCTTAGCTACATCAACTAATTGATTAGAAGCTTCTATTTATCTAAATCGCAGATGAGTTAAAACCTTGAGTACATTCAGTCTAAACTTAGATAAGTTGTATTAAATAGTAAAACTAAGCAGTTAAAGCTTGGCTATTTTTGATATTGGGTCGTCGTTTGAAATGTTGATTATTGCAGTAGATTTCTATATTTTCGGCTTTACCAACAGCACCATGAAATATCTTAGTAAAGCGGGTTGTTAGTTTAAGCCAGTTTTTTTCGGTTATGTTTAATGTTTTTAATATAGGCGTTGTACTTTGATTTATATAACCTGGTTTGTCTGCCCTTATACACTTTCCTGTTTGCTCTACTAATTCTAGATAGTTTTTAAACTCAAATGGTAAACCTTTACTTATCTTTTGTGAGAGCTTTCCTACAAATTTAGCTAAAAACTTTGGCTGATTACCTGCTATTGCATGTTCAATTCGTTTTTTAATACTGGTAAATGATGATGTTTGAATGCTCTGTGAAACTTTTGCCCTTATAGGATTTAAGTCAACATATGCCATGCAAGCTAATAGTGCAGGCTCATCCAGTAAAGCTTGAGATTTAAAGCGCCCCTCCCAAAAACGGCCTGTACAATCGTCTTCTTTATTAGCTTGCCTTGCTATATTCTCGTTTAACGAACGCATAAACCAAGAAATATCTTTTAAACGATTTCTAAATTTCACTATACTATGTTTTAGTAACATTTTTTCTATATCCGATAGCGATTCACCTTCAAGGTAACGCTTTGATATATTCGTCCCTTTAAATGCTTTATGCCACCTTATACAAACAGCTCTACCTGTAAGCCTATTTGCTTTTTTATCATCTATATAAAGTACTAAATGTGTATGGTTACTCATTACCGCGTAAGCACAAATATCAATACAAAATACCTTCGCCAAAAATAATAAACGCTCCTCTACCCAATCTCTACGATGCTCATAGCTTTTGCCTGTTTGTGTATCAATTCCACATAGGTAAGCACGCCTCACACACCGAGAAATACAGTGATAGTAACGTGTATTGGAGAGGCTTATTTGTCTTTTTCGTGCAGTAGCCACAGGCATCATGCTCACTTTAAAATTTTATAAAGTATAGCTAAGGTTAATAAATGCACAAATTAGGGTGGGTGTCATTTAAATAAAAGGCATTTAAATGAATAATACTGCAACTTTAAGTCGCAGTATTATTCATGATTTGGGTATCCAATTTGCTTAATTGTAACGATACTCGCTTTGTGAGTAGTTATGCGTATTGCTGATCTCAAATTGGCTTTGCTGCGCTAAATAAGACCGACCTGCAGCCAAGCCTAATTTATGATCAAAACGTAAATCGTTATTTGAACTACCTAATAATTTGCTATGCAGTTTTTCGTCTGCAAAAATTTGTATTATTTCCACATCACTTGGTGGATTTGCAATAAACTCAAGCTCATCTAAATACGCTTTTTCGTGCTGTATTAAGTAGTCCAATGTTTTTGGACAATAGCCTGATGCTATAGCAAATGTTCTTAGCTTTTGTACCCATGCAGATTGCGCTTGAAAGTTAGCGTCAACCGTTCTTATTACAACAATTTTACGAGCACCTCGGTTGTAAGCCTCACGCACGGGAAGTGGAGCGGCTAAACCGCCGTCTAGATAAAAATCGCTCTGTGCTTGTTCTTCAACAAGATGTGTTTCATTCGCTGCTTTTGCGTTTAACCAAGGTGTTAACTTTACACCTTGTTTGTATAAAAACGGCAGTGCGCTAGAAGCCTTTAACAAATCACGCCATTGACCACTATCACCTGTAGGCGATAAGTAATAAGCTTTTCTGTCTCGTGCGTTTGTTGCTGTTATAAGTAGTTCACGCTCACCTAAACTAGTTTTCGCTGTTTTGAAATCTATAGCTCTGTTTACTTCAGTGGTTTTGTCAAAGTACCAATCTAAATCAACTATATGCTTACCCACTAATCCGCGACCAAGCTGAAAAAAACGCTTATTACGCGAAAGTCCTCTAATCAGGCGTTTAGCGTAGCCTTTTTGACGCGCTAAGTAGCTAGTTAAGTTTTGCGAACCCGCTGAAGTACCAATAAATAAATCAAATGGGTCATAGCTTTGCTCTAACCACGCATCAAGTACGCCAGCTGTGAATATCCCTCGCTGCCCGCCACCTTCAGCAATCAGAGCAACTTTTGGCTGCGCTGTTTTGTTAACTGAATTAGCTGTTGCGGTGTTTAGAGAGTTCACGGTGTACCTGCCTTTAATTTTATGATGTCTGGTTTAATAGCTACATTATAAAAAATAAAAGTGATATCTTAAAATTGATTGTTTAAATCAGTTCGATTGATAAAACAGAACGCTATATAGTTACTAAATCCACTTACTATAAGCTAGTTATTTAAAAAAAGACTGGTTTTAAACTTTGCAGACATCACATAAATTAATTCAATGTATAAATGAATGTTCTTTAATTGATGCCTGCAACATTAACAGAGGCAAGGTGTACGCTTGCTTAACTACACTATCTAAACTAATAGTTTTTGAGCTAATGTTTTATTTCCATTAGAATTTCGAGTGCACGGTGGCGTTTTTCACTATCGAATACATCATTGGTAAATATAAACTCATCAACTTCTAGCTGTTTCGCTATCATCTCTAACTTGTGTTTAATACTTACATGTCCTCCTACTACGCTTAGGCTTAAAAAGTTCTCTACATGAGCGCGTTCTTGTTCGCTCCACAACCCGTCCATGCTTTCAACAGGTGGTTTTAGCCACAGCTCATTACCGCGTATAAGTTCGAGTACACGTTGCTTAGAAGTAGTCGACAAGTATTGCGCTTCATCGTCGGTATCTGCAGCCACTAAAGGCAGTGCAAGCATGACATATGGCTTATCAAGTACGCTTGATGCTTTAAATTCTCGCTTATACAGCGCTATTGCGTCGTGCACAAAGCGCGGTGCAAAATGCCCTGCAAATACGTACGGTAACCCTTTTTGCGCCGCTAGTTGCGCGCTAAATAAACTCGAACCTAATAGCCAAATCGGAACGTTTGTATTCTCACCCGGTATAGCACGTATAGGGTGTGTACCGTTGTAAGGACCTAACAATGTTTGCAGCTCAGTTACCTCACCTGGGAAGTTTTCTGCGCGGCTCATATCGTTGTTTAATGCACGACTCGTTACAGGGTCGCTACCTGGTGCACGCCCTAGCCCTAAATCTATTCGCCCTGGATATAAGCTCTCTAATGTACCAAATTGTTCAGCAACAACTAATGGGGAGTGGTTAGGCAGCATAATACCGCCTGACCCAACGCGTATCTTTTTGGTATTACCTGCAATGTGACCAACCAAAATTGAAGTGGCCGCACAAATTATACCTGGCATATTATGATGCTCAGCAAGCCAAAAACGGTTAAAGCCAAGCTCATCTGCACGTTGGGCGTATTTAGTACTTTTATGAAGAGTTTTAGTTACGCTGTCCCCTTTGATCATGGGGGCAAGTTCTAATAACGAAAAAGGAATGGAATTTAACAAAATAGCAGCTCCTAAAAATGCATGCTAACAATGTATTACATCATTAGCATAAAACACTTAAATGGGTCTGCTATTAGGTCAATTCAAGTTACGCAGTGGTATTAAAGCAAAATAGGTATATGTTATTTTGCTCTAAGGTATTCAAGCAAGCTGCGCATCACGTTGGCGCAGCTTTTTATAGCCTTCTGAATCCACGCCTTTTTTCCAATACCCTGAGGATACAATATTACCGCGTGGTATATTAAATTGCTCTGTTAACAATGTCTTTGCTTTACGAACAAGCCCAGCTTCCAATGCCATAAATACAATGGGAGGCTCTGCTGTAGTGTGCAAATTTTGAAGCGCGCTAAGTAGCGCTTCGTCAGCATTGTCGGTAACAAGCCAATTAACATCGCGGCTTGTTTCTAAATCAATAATGTCTTTTTCGGTGGGTACATGTACAAAGGCATCAATTTTTGAAAATAAAGGTAATTGCTGTATGTACCCCTTTATTGCATTTACCGATGTTAAATCCCCTAGCAACACATAATGCGAATGCCCATAATTATCTAGCTTTTTAGGGCCTGGTCCTGCAATACCTAGCTCGTCGCCTACTTTTGCAATTTTAGCCCAGTCAGTTGCCGGACCTTGGTGCATATTTATAACAAAATCAAGTGTTAACGCGCCTGTTTGTGCATCTACATGCCTTATTGTGTAAGATCGCATACACGCTGTTTTTAAGTTAAAATCTACTTCACCATTTTTTGGGATCAGTACTTTTACATAGTTACCAATGTGCTGTGAGGTTAAGTCGTTAAAATCTTCAGAGCCTACAACAATGCGCTGTAAGTGCGGTGTGATTTGCTCTGTACTTAATACGTTGGCTTTGCGAATTTGTTTACTCATGTATTACCTCGTTTTACAAAACTTAGACTTTAATACCAACCTGCTATAAAAAGCAGGCATTGCACAACGCCCCATTGGTTGATAAAATCAACTATAACAAGTTAATTGACTTTGTCAACTATATTGAGAGTTCTATGAATACACCTTTATCAAATACGCTGTTTGAATTAATGCAAAATTACCGTGTAACAATTCGAGAAGCAATTAACGCAGGCGAACTTGGTATTAATGCTATGCACGTACGCTGCATACATATTATTGCGAATGTAAATAACTGTACGGCTAACGATATTGTTACTAAAACGCAGCGCGACAAAGCGCAAATAGCACGTTTAATTAAAGATCTTATTGGCTTAAATTTAATAAATAAACAGGCAAGTGAGCACGATAAGCGCTGCTTTATTTTGTCGCTCACAGAGCAAGGCAAAGTTCTTTTTGATAAGTTATTAGCCTCAGAGCAGAAAATAAATAATCAAATGTGTAAAAACTTAAATCCTCAGCAAATCAAAGACTTTTTAGATGTTGCACAACAAATGATCAAAAACATGGATTGATCAGCCATACATTCTTGGCATAACTTACACAAAACGCATATACTGTACATTTATACAGTAAATGCGTTTTAGGTTGTGTTATGTTTGTCATTCCCATTTATATAGAAGCAGGCGTGTGTGGTTTTGAATCCCCCGCAGCGCAGTACACCGAGCTAGGTGTAACCCTTGATGAGCTTTTAATAAAGCATCCAGATGCTACGTTTATTGGTATTGCATCGGGTAACTCTATGCAAGAAGTCGGAATTTTTGAGGGTGACTTATTAGTTATCGACCGTGCAGAGCCAGTAAAAAATGGTGACGTTATTGTTGCTAACTTAAATGGTCTTTTTGTATGCAAACTGCTTGATAAAACCAATGCACGGCTGCTTTCTGCTTCTTCTTTACATAAGCCTGTACAACTAACCTCTGCAGACGAGTTTCAGCTTGAGGGCGTAGTAACGCTATCAATAAGAATGCACAGGCAAAGCCCAGAGTTACTAAAATGTATGCCTTAGTTGATGCTGTGTCGTTTTATGCCAGTGCCGAAAAAGTATTCGACCCTGCTATTCGATCCAAACCTGTGGTTGTACTTACCAATAACGATGGCTGTGTATGCGCTATTTGCCCTATTGCTCGGCGCTTAAATATTCCTAAATTTGGCCCGTACTTTAAAGTTAAGCATTTACTTGAGCAAAACAACGTTGTTATTCGCTCTAGTAATTACGAGCTTTATGCTGATTTAAGCGACAAGATGATGAATATTATTGGCCGCTTTTGCGATACACAACACATATACAGTATTGATGAATCGTTTTTGCACTTTGATGGCTACAGATCATTAATTAAAGATTGGCATGAATACGGCCATACAATAAGGCGCACAGTATGGCGCGAAACAAAGCTACCTGTAGGTGTTGGTTTTGGCCCGACCCCTACTTTAGCAAAAGCCGCTAATCATGCCGCTAAAAAGCTCAGTGGTTTTAATGGTGTTGCAGTAATAAATAGCGAACAAACTCGCCAAGCTATTTTACAAAGAATGAGCTGCGAAGATGTGTGGGGAATAGGCCGGCGGCTAGCTAAAAAACTTAAAATAATGAATATACACACCGCCTGGGATCTTGCTCAGCAAAACCCTAGAGCAATGCGCCGTGCATTTAGTGTGGTTGTTGAGCGCACAGTAAGCGAGCTTAACGGAATAACATGTTTAAACTGGGATGATGTACGACAAGACAAGCGGGAGATTTATTCGACCCGTAGTTTTGGAGAGCGCATATGTGAGCCAACACCACTTAAAACAGCGCTAATTAACCATGTAACCACAGTGGCTAATAAACTAAGAGCGCAATGTTCGCTCACTCACCAGCTTTATATTTTTGCAGCCAGTGGCGCGCACGAAAATAAATATTATAAAAAGTCTTTTGTGTATAAGTTCCCCTCACCCACTAACGACACCTGCGTGATGGCTAATGCTGTATCTGAGGTATTTAATAAGATTTACCAACCCGGTATACGGTTTTATAAGTGTGGTGTAGGCGCTTTAGAACTTACGTCACAGCAATTTCAACAAAGTGATTTGTTTAACCAACGTACTGACAACCCACAATTAATGAGTTGCCTAGATGCTATAAATACACGGTATGGGAAAGGAATGCTTAGTTTAGCTAGTAGTAAATTAAATGACCGGTGGCACATGAACCGTGATTTTTTGTCGCCGCAGTACACCACGCGTTGGCGCGATATCCCTAAAATATACTGCGAATGATTTGCTACTTACTAGATGCTTTATTTACTTTCATCTGCTTTTTTAAATGTACACTCTACACTGGGTTCGCTCAATGTGTACTTTAGTGTGTTATCAGCTAAAAATCGGATACTTTGGCTAATTGTTTTTTCGTTTATTGCATCTTCACAACGGCTCATTCTTAAGCCATTTTCAAGACCATCACTTTTATATTTAAGCGTGCTGGTTATAAAACAAAAGTTTGGTTTTTTAATGGTTCGGGTACCATTGTGGAGCGATCCAAATATAATTTGCTCACCAAGTTTAAAACCCGCACTTACATCACCTTCATCTGTCAAACTCAAATTACTATTAACACATAATCCAGAATTGGCCGACACAACTTCGTAGGCACCCAATTTTGACTTTAAAAGCGGTATAAATCGTGTTTTATTACTCGGCTCAGAAAAAGCATTGGCACTTGTAAAAGCGACAGTTAATAAAGCGAGTGTTAAATATTTCATTTCGTGGGTGTATCCTCGTGAGTCAGCGTGTTAAATAATAGCAAAATGCCTAATCACTTAGCTTTTATAACTTTTAACAACTATAACAGAGATTTACTATAAAAGGAGAGAAGTCGTATTCAGGAACCAAGACGCGAGCAACTAGCGGAAGCTTTGCCCGACTATTACTTATTCTTACATGTGTGTAAGCCAGTAAGATAACGCAAGAGCAATTACCGATCCCATTAGGTTACAAACCTCGTGCCACAAATAAACCCCTTAGATTTAACACATTTAAATCCACAAAGATTCATCCTAGATACTGCATTACAAATCATTTTGCTGTTAAGTACTTTAGTTAATACGTACTTAAACAACAAAACGATTTATATCAATGCGCTTACTTGTAGGGAAATTAAACTCATAAAATTGTTTAGGTAGTACACAAATTACTATTTATTTTATTGCCAGTACTTTGCAAATAATAAAGGGTAGCTTTGCTTTAAAAACTTAGGTTTGTCTTTAAAACGTTTACCTTTGGGTTCATCACTGCCTGATGGAATAAACGGTAATTCGTCTTCGTTACGTTCTTCAAATAATAAACCGGCTATTAAATCATACTCATCAATATACGGGTAAGGCTGCTCATTTAAATAATAAACAGGTGTACACTGCGCTAACGAATCAGCATTTTCTAAAGCGTTTTCAAATACTGTTTTACCGCGCGAAATTAACCAACATCTAAACTCGCTAAAACCGTAATCGTCGTTACATCCAGCCATCACAAAAGCGGCACCAAACAAATCCCAGGTAAAACATTTACGCATATGTATGCCAAAGTGCTTATCAAAATCAATAAGGTGTTGATCGCTTAAATCATTAAGTTTAGTTTTTAGGTTATCGCTCACACTTTGCGGATCGAGCCCTAAATCAGGCGTTGTTACTAAATCCCAAAAAGCCTGCTCTGTTAACGTTGCCATTATAAAATCTCTTTTACTCGGCCAACTTGACCATCTTCTAAACGTACTTTAATACCGTGTGGGTGATTTGGTGATTTTGTTAAAAGGCGCTCAACCACACCTTCTGTTAATGTGCCGCTGCGTTGATCTTCTTTTAATACAATATTTACTGTGGTGCCTGATGAAATTTGCGAACGCGAAGGAACAGCCATAATTTAAACCCTAAAAATAATTTATCTAATTATAACGTCCATGTGATGTCATACCAACTAAACCGCTGTTAATTGGCTAAAAATGAGATGTGTGCTGGTTTTGCGTTCAACTTAATAGCTGCTAGATGGCTAAGTATAATCTGCATTAACTCATCAAATTGCGGTTTTGCATCTTCACGGGCTATCTCATCAATAAAGTAACATTGTACTTTTAACGTGTTTACTTCGTTATTTAAATCAACTGTATGCGTAAGATAATCAAAACCAATTACCATTTCTTTTATTGCTTCGCATACATTAGTAAGCGCTAAGCGAATTTGCTTATCGCGCTGTTTTTGAGTTTTAGTCATAAATATAAAGGTTACTTATTTAGTCTGGGCTTGTTGCTGTTTTTTAAACTCTTCGTAGTTAGAGTCTTGTTTATCTAGGCATTCGTAATATTCTTTGTCAGCTTTATAGTTACACTCATCAAGGCGCGCCGATTGCAATTCATGAAAACGTGCATCAGAGCTGCAGCCAGCCAAAACACATGATCCAATAATAAGTAATACGCTGCTTTTTAGTTTATTGATAAACATTAAATTTCCTTAGACTTTCTATATCGAAAAAGCGTTAAATTATTACGATACTATTGTATATTAGCGCCATAAAATCTTAATATCCAAAGGATCTATTACTATGATGTCGCAGTTACAAAAGTTGTTTCAGCGTATAGACAAAAGCAAGATATTTCAATCATTTGTTATAGCTGTAATTATTGTTTCTGCCCTTACAGTAGGTGCACACACTTACTCACTACATCCTACCGTAGAGCTTGCTCTAAATTGGATGGACGTTGGCATTACTGCATTCTTTTTAATTGAACTAATAATCCGCTTTGTTGCAAGCAAAGGCATTAAAGACTTCTTTTCTAAGGGATGGAATATATTTGACACTATCATAGTATTGGGCAGTTTATACCCTGCTGCTGGCTCTACAATGTTAATTGCTAGGCTGTTACGCATATTTAGAGTGTTACGATTGGTTTCAATGATCCCAGAGCTGCGTTTATTGGTTAACTCATTGCTTAAAGCCATTCCGCAAATGGGTTATATAGCCCTGCTCATGTTTGTTATTTTTTATATATACGCTGCAATGGGTAGCATGATGTTTGCTGAAATCAACCCTGTACTTTGGCAAGACGTCTCAATATCAATGCTTACCTTGTTTAGAATAGCAACGTTTGAAGATTGGACCGACATAATGTACGAAACAATGGCGGTGTACGAATTAAGCTGGATTTATTACCTTACGTTTATATTCTTAACTGCATTTGTATTTTTAAACATGATGGTAGGTGCAATACTTGAGGTAATGAGTGAGGAGCACCGAAATGCCCGAGAAGAGCTTGCGGATAACGATTCTCTACCTGCAACACAAGGTCAGGTAAATGAGCTACAAGTACAAATTGCAGAGCTTAAAGCGCTATTAAGTAAAGACAAATAAAAATATCTAAACTAAGTAACACCAACATCAATGATGTTGGTGTTACTTTGAGTTAAACGTTTAATTTGGGAAATATAAATACATTAATTACTTTTATTACTTTTATAACTTAAAGATTCATCACTCTTTGGATCTTCAAAAGAAATAACATTATCCACTTTCATTTTAAACGCATCAAAAAAAGCATTTTCTAAAACCGAAATAACAGCTTGAAAAGTCGAAACATCCGTATTATCTAATTGCCCCTCTATAGGAATGCGTGCAGCAACAAGTTTAGACTCATCGTTTTCAAGTATAGAGCCCAGTAAATCTACACTGCCTTCAAATATAGCAGTAAAGAAACCGTCATCATCTTTTTCTATATCTTCTCGCCAAGAAAATACACTCAGGTTTTGAACACCCGCTTTTACATAACCATTTAAGTTATTATCTTTAGCCACAAGTTCCATAGCGCCATCAATGCCCCCCGCTTCAATATCAAACGGTGTATACACTTTAAATACAGTGTCGAGATTTTTAACTGAGAAGCGCTGTACCTCTGCGTTAAAATCAAAATTAGCGTGTTTACTAAAAG
The DNA here is from genome assembly GCF_014163885.1 of Pseudoalteromonas sp. SR43-2. NCBI lineage: Bacteria > Pseudomonadati > Pseudomonadota > Gammaproteobacteria > Alteromonadales > Pseudoalteromonadaceae > Pseudoalteromonas > Pseudoalteromonas sp. SR43-2. Next base: position 89,173 of record NZ_JACJED010000013.1, read on the forward strand.
GGTCTAGTTTGCCATCAAGCTTTAATGCGGCCTCCCCCATTAACGCCCCCTCTACATTTAGAGTAGTCACAAGTGTTTTTGATAGGTTTTGCGCATTCGTTATATTTTCAATTTTGGCATTAATATTTGATATAAAAGTGGGTTTTTCACCGCCATTGGTTAAGTTAACTAAGGTTAACTTGCCTTGCTCAATTATTAAGGTATCAATAGAAAACAGTACTAAGTCATTCGCCAGTCCCACCCAAGTGGTTTCATCTTTTACTTGTTGATTTTGCTCAGAAGCATTGGGGTCTTTATCGTAAATAACTATCTCAGGACGCGTAAAAGCCATGTTTGTGACTAAATTCCCTTTTAAAAGGGCTGACCACGCAAGTGAAAAATCGAGAGTTTGAATACTCAGTAAAGGCTTAGGAGCTGAAGTTGCATCAACAGCGTAAATTTCAACGTCGTCAATCGCGTAGGCACCGCGATATAAAAACAAATCTACATCACCAACATGCCCCGTAACACCTTGCGTATGTTTTAGCTGATAATTCACATACTGCTGAAGCGCATAAGGTGCGGCTATTCTGGCAATAATAAGGACTAATAAAATAACCGCAAATGAGTTAAACCATTTGCTATGAAATACATTAGAAACCGAGCTCATTGTAATTTCCTTTACCTAATACTTTAAAATGAGCATTTTAAACATGTAAGAATTACGCAAAATTGTAATAACACTACGTAAATCGTATTTAAAATACATCGTTAATAGCCTAAGTGAAGTTAAAGTGGCTAATTTAAGTATTAACAGCAAAGGTTATACCAATTTAAAATTGCTACAAAAAATTGGGTTTATGCAGCAATGCTTAACTAAATAAAAACAGCGAGTACCTTTAAGATATCAAGGATAGTGCTTGATCAAATCTAACTGGTTTACTGAATATAAAACCTTGGTATTTATCAATTTCTACGCTTTGTAATAACGTTAACTGAGCGGAGTTTTCTACGCCCTCTGCTATTACTTGGCAACCAATCATATGCGACATGTTAGTTACAGCAGATACAATACTTTTGTCTTTTGAGCACTCACAAATATTATCAATATAAGATTTGTCTATTTTAATGTAATCAACTGATAGCTCTTTTAAAACCGATATAGAAGAAAACCCAGTACCAAAGTCATCAATAGAAATACGCACACCGGTATTTTTTATGGCCGTAATCACTTTTGACAAATACGGTAAATTTTTAATCATGACTGTTTCTGTTATTTCTAAATGCACATTGTATGGTTTAACTGCGTATCTATTTAAAAGCGCGACTAAAAAATCTAAAAAGTTATGATTTTCTAGTTGCAGCACCGACACATTAATCGACAATCCAATATTACTATTTACGGCATTGAGCTTACTTAAGCTCGCAATGGCTTGCTCTAGTACAAATTCGCCGAGTATATTAATTTTTCCATATCGCTCTGCAATATCTATAAATTCTGAAGGGGGAATAAATTCATCATTAAACTGCCAACGGAGTAGTACTTCAAACGTGGTTATTTCATTTGTGCTTATATCAACAATAGGTTGATAACACAGATGAAAGTCACCTTTTTCTACGCACTCTTTAATTGAGCTGCGAAGTACTTCTTCTCTTTTAAGCGATTCATGCATTCGCTCGTCAAATACCGATATTTCATTACGGCTTTTCTTACCTTCATACATAGCTACATCAGCGTATTTAATCGCCTCTGCAAGATTAAAATTTTCGCGCGTAAAATACAGCCCAACCTTAAAAGAGGGATTTACTTGGTAGCTGTCCATGCTTACTGTTTTCGTTAAGGTTTTAACTAATCTAAAAACACAGTCAAAAAGTTCGTCTTCGGTGTTAGTGCGAGAATAAAAAATAAACTCATCACCTCCCCATCGACAAGCAATAAAGTCGCCTTGAGTTTGTGTTTCAACTAATCGTTTACCTGTTTGAGCCAGCACAAAATCACCAAAATCGTGACCGTATTTATCGTTGATGATTTTAAAGTCATCCATATCTAAAAATAAAACAGCTTTAATATCATCATTTTGATTGGCTAAATCAAGTTCAACATTAGAAACAAAGCTCCCCCTATTAAACAATTTAGTTAGGTTGTCTTTTTGCTCTAAAGAAATTATTTGTTCGGTACGAAGTTGCACTTCGTTTTCTAAGTTTTCAATAAATTGATCTAACTTAAGTTCGTTATTAATTGATGATTTTACATCTTTTGCACTACGTGAAGACGTTATAAAACACAAAATAAACCATAAAACGAGCCCTAAAACACCTAGTACATTCTCATCTTCAATAGGCTGTAAAAGTAATAAAATACTAAAAGGAACCAGTAAACAGGTTATATACGACAAGGAGGAACGAATATCAGAAGCTAAAACGTTTACACCGCCACCAGCAAGGGAGCTAAAAACAACCAGTGATACAAATTTTTCCTGCATTTGCATGTTTTCATAAAACAAAATAGGAAAAGCAGCCCATGTTAAAGCCGTTAATAATAAACCTATAAAATACAGATGATATTTAAAAGCATGGGTGTTGTTAACAAATACATGGCTTGCTATTCGAAGTAATGAAATAAATGATAACGTAAAAAGCCAGTAAAGCTTTTCTTGCGAGGCGCTGTGGTTAATACTGCTAAAAATAAGAAAACAAGAAACAACCGTGTTTATAGCAATTGCAGAACTAAAATAGGAGCTAACAAATGCTAATCGCTTATTGGCAAAGTTATTTGTGTGAGAGGTCATTAATGTTACTTGAATAGGCTGTTGCACAATGTAAACAGTTTACTTAAGTTCAATAATAAACAAAAGTGAACATTCATAAAAAAGTATTATTTTAGCCTCTTAAGCGGTTTTATAAGCCATTGAACTAAAAAGGGCTGGCAAATTGCCAACCCCTTTTGTTAATACTGATTATATATTATACCAATTCGCTTAATTAAGTGATCTATTTTGAGGGAAGAAAATCGTGTCGATAACAAGGCAAAAATTTCGTTATTTAGTTGTTCTATATCAGAAATATTTAACGTAGTTAGCGTCAGATTTAACCCCTCAAATTGATTAAGTATTATTGCGAATTGGTATTACTCACCATCAACAATTATGCGTAACATACGACGAAGTGGCTCTGCCGCGCCCCATAAAAGCTGATCGCCTACTGTAAATGCGCTAATGTATTTTGGTCCCATCGCTAATTTACGAATACGCCCAACAGGAATGCTTAAAGTGCCCGTTACTTTAACCGGTGTTAAATCTGTGGCGCTAATTTCACGCTCGTTTGGAATTACCTTAACCCACTCATTATGAGACGCTAAAATTTCTTCAATTTTTTCTACACTAATATCTTCACGTAATTTAATGGTCATCGCTTGTGAATGACAACGCATAGCGCCAATACGTACACATAAACCATCAATAGGCACTGGTTGCTTAGAAGAACCTAAAATTTTATTCGCTTCAACCTGTGCTTTCCACTCTTCTTTAGACTGACCGCTTGGCATAGGTACGTCAATCCACGGGATTAAACTGCCCGCTAATGGCACACCAAATTGATCTTGTGGTAAGTCTTTTGACGCCATTGATTCACTGACTATTTTATCAATTTCTAAAATAGCAGAACTTGGGTTATCTAATTGCTCGGCAACACTTGCATGAATAGCGCCCATTTGTGCAATAAGCTCTTTCATATTTCGTGCACCAGCACCAGAGGCTGCTTGGTAAGTCATTGGGCTTACCCATTCAATTAGGTCTTGCTCAAATAAACCGCCTAATGCGAGTAGCATTAGCGATACAGTACAGTTACCGCCAACAAACGTTTTAACGCCTTGCTCTAAGCCTTGTTCAATAACATCTTTGTTTACGGGATCTAGCACTATTATGCTGTCCTCACTCATACGCAGTGCTGAAGCTGCATCAATCCAGTAACCATCCCAACCCGACTCGCGTAATTTTGGATATACCGCATTGGTGTAGTCACCGCCTTGGCAAGTAACAATAATATCCATTTTAGCAAGTTCGCTAATGTCACTTGCATCTAGCAATGGTTTTGCGTCGCCTGCAATATCAGGGCCGAGTTGCCCCGCTTGTGAGGTGGTGAAAAAGGTGGTGTCGATATGGGCAAAATCACTTTGCTGCTGCATACGTTCTAATAACACAGAGCCAACCATGCCACGCCAACCGACTAATCCTACTTTTTTCATTGTTTGTTCCACTGTTTGATTCATAAAAGATGCCTTAATACATTAAAAATTAAATTCATTGCGTGAGATTTAATTTTCATTAACGTCAAAATAACACCACCAGCGCGCTAAAACTAGTGAATAAAGTAGAACTTAAATATTTTTCATAGTCATAAAAAAGCCCTGTATTAAATACAGGGCTAATAGGTAATTAGGTTTTATTATATCCCCCCTTCCTTGGGTAGAAAATTAAAACTCGTAGCTAAAACTTAAACTAAACTCAGTGCCTTCTTCTTGACGCCAAAGTGTTAAGTTTTCTTGTTCAATTTCTTTTTCTTGGCCAAGTATATTTTTAACTTTAAAATTAACTTTAGTATTAAAGTTAGGGAAGTAAGAATAAACTAAATCAAGAGAATGAAATGACTTTTCTTCTGCGTCTTCGTTACCACGCGTACCTGGTACGATTATGCGCGGCCCAAACACGTTATAAACAACTGAGGTAGAATGAAAACCATCAGCAGAGTCATAACCCATTTGTAAGTTTGCTACCCATTCAGAATGACCAACTAAACGACGTTTATTATTAGTAACAATGTTAGAAACAGAGTCAGCTTCCAACGCCTCTTTTAGTTGTTGTTCAAATAATGAATCAACCCCATCAGCATCGTTTATACCAAGCTCAACACTTGAATCCGATAGAGTAACGTTACCTGATAAAAATATGGCAGATAAATCATTATGAATAAAACTAAAGTCAGTTAAAAAATCTACCTCAATACCTGTTAGTTCACCCGACTGCGCATTTGCTGTTAGTAATTGCGGAGCAGCTCCACCAACACCCGCTAACTCAACCATTTCAATTGGGTTTTCAATATCTTTATAAAACAAAGCAACTGATAGATTGTTTCCTGAAGGCATGTACCACTCAAACCTAAAGTCAGCATTTTTTAGCTTAGAGCTTTGAAGTGTAGGCGAGCCTCGCACTAAAAACTCTGTTAGTGGGTCAACATAATAAGTTGAGCTTACATCACGCATATCTGGGCGAATCGTCGTTTCACTTAAGTTTAAGCGAAACTGCATTTCTTCATCCATAATATAAGTAATTGCTAAAGAAGGAAAAAAGTTATCTTCTTTTATTGCAACTTCGCTCACTTCTTCAATTGTTCCATCAAAGAAATTAGTATGAGCCTGAAAAGGCACTGATATTTGAGAAAAGTCTTCCCAACGAATACCACCGGTTATACGCCATGTGTTTTCGTAGAAAAAGTCGGCCATAAAATAATAAGCGTCTAACTTATGTGCAGCGCTGTACTTATCACCATCTGCGGTACCATCATCAAAAATACCAGAGCCTGTAATACTTGTATAAAACTCACTATTAGCTAAATTTTCGTCAGAAAAAATTTGGTCTATGTTTGAGCCAAAAGTAAAGTCATCAGCTATACCACGGTGCGTAATACCAAATTGAATATTGCTTGCATCACGTTTTTTTTCAGAAAAATCGCCACCCACCTTAAGCTCTAACTCATAGCCATCACCATAAAATGGGATACCCATATTCCAACCATATGTATCTACGTCATCATGCAAAGTTTGATAATCACGCGTTACGTTAGTAGCAGCAACATCTTGTAACTGTTCTGATTCAAAAACACCATCATTTAAGTTAGTTTGAAAAACAACATCTAATGCACCTGGAGCATCTCTGTTGGCGCGGCTTGTACCTGCATACCAATCAAAAAATAAATTTTCTAATTCAGGAAAATTATGCGTCCCTTTGAGCTGCGTAGAGAACATTTCACGCTCTTCATACATAACGTCAACACGGCGTAACTCAGTAACACCTTCTTCAGACTCGTTAGCATCGAAAAAGTCACGATTACGCACTCTGTCACTCATATCATGAAGAGCTATATTCGTTAGTTCAAATTTATGGTTATTATTAAATTCATAACCTAAATTTAATGTGCCACTCCAACGAACGGTTTGTTCAGTAGATATGCCATCATAAGTTTGTGCAAAACATTTATCTTCGCAGCCCAAACTCCCTAAATTTGTACCGCTTTGCTCTTTAACTACTTCCCATTCATTGTCATAGGAAACAGCGGCTAGAACGCCAAAAGTACCTACTTCAGACTCAAACCTATCACCTAGTGCTACTGAAAAATTCATGCCTGGATCAACGTCTTTCTCATTAGGTCCAACTTGCCAATCTAGAGATTGTAAGAGCGCTTGACGCTGCTCAAGCGTAGTACTGCTGTCACCTTCAAGTCCTGCATCACTTTTAAGCGCTGTAGAAATTAATGAAGGTAAAGCACGTGTACCATCATCGCGCCCCATCCAATCATCATCACCACCACTGTAAAAATAACCGGTGTCACTGTTAGAGGTGTTATATGAAGTACCTAACTGTATTTTAAACAAAAAATCAGAAGGAATAGATTTGGTGCGTATATTTACATTACCACCACCAAAGTGCGCTGGCATATCAGGAGAAAACGATTTCTGCACACTTAAACTTTCAATAATATCCGATGGAAATAAATCCAGTGGAACAACTGATCGAGTGGGATCTGGGCTTGGAACATACATGCTATTAAGTTGGGTACTTGAATAACGCTCACCCAAACCACGAACATAAATATATTTACCATCGACTAAGGTTAAACCAGTCACACGACGAAGCGCTGAAGCTGCATCGCCATCACCTGTGCGTGATATTTGATCAGCACCCATAATATCAGCAACAAATGCCTGATTTTGACGCTCTTGTAGTACTGCGCCTGCACTACCTTTTAGTCGCTGGCCAACAGCAACTACTTCTTCTATTTCTTGCTCTTCGGCTTCGGCTGCTATAGCTGTGTTTACTGATAGCCCCATAATTGCAGCCATAACTGCGCAATTTAGTTTACATAGAACAAGAGAAGAGGGTTTAAAAGATTTCATTTTTATACTCCGAAACAAAACAAGACATTAGCCGGACTTTCGTCCGGCTTTTAGTGGAGAGGATTAAAGACCTACCTTAACCCAACCTGCTGTCCAGTCTGTTTGTGCATCCATTGCACCAATGTAATCTACTGAATCAAAGTAACTATCTAGGCTTGAAGAATCAAAACCATTACCTAGCAGTAATGACTCAGCCGAAGGCATATATCCGTTATCTGCTAAACCAAGGTCTGTGGCTGCTTGCACAGAGTTACCTGTTTGGCCTAAGAACCAAGACTCAACATTACCAGTACCAATTGCTTGCGTACCAAAGTTATTTGCCGTTTCACATGCAACAACTGAGTGAGTAACAGTTAATGTACCATCCTCTGCGCGAGGAGCTGAATCTGAACCTACACGTAAACAATTTGAATAATCTGCCCCGCCTGTCACAACCACGTTCTTAAGCATACCCGCAGTGCCTGCACGTAAACGTATACCGTTAACCCCTACATTACCAATAATAGTAACATTAGAAATTGTAGGCATTGTGAGTGGTGTTGCACTTGAATCAAACTCAGAGTTATCCGCCTCAATTGCATTATCACCTGTTGAGTCGGCTTGCTTGATAAGTACGTATTGCGCTTTACCCGTCCAACCAAATGACCAATCTAGTGAGTCATCACCAATATTAGTTAAAACAAGGTGACTGATGTTTGCAGTACCACCGAAAAATTCAACACCATCGTCCAGATTTTCATGAACGTGAATGTAATCAAGCTCTGTTTGACTACCAACACCAGCAAGCGTAATGCCGTTTAGCTCATCTCCGTTACCTAGCGTTTTACCTGCTTGTTTAACTGCCACGTATTTTAAAGTACCTGAGTTATCTTCTGGGTCATTACCACCAAATTGGCCAGCGTCACCTTCAGCAGACACACCACAGTTTGCAAGCTCATCAGCGGTAGCTTCGCCTTCTTGATCGCCACACGAGTTAGCCGGTGCATTACCTAAAAGCACTAAACCGCCCCATTGAGCAATAGTCGTTTCGCCACCAGTAACATCTTCAATAGACGTCATAGTAATTGGCTGAGTTGCACTGCCCACGGCCTCTATTTTAGAACCACGACGAACAACTAAAAAGTCATCACCCGACTCGCCAATAAGCGTAGTACCAAATTGAACATATAAAGTCGTTTCATCAGCGCGGTCATTACCTACGGCTGTACGGCCTTTGAGAATCCAATGGGCATCGTTAGTTAATGTTACGTCTGAAGTGAATACAACATCAGAAGTTAACTGATAAACTGGCTTGTCTGTGATTTCAGGAAAGCTCGCTGATACATCAGTAGCAAAACCCTGCTCTAAGGCATTTTGAATATCATCAGGAAAACTTGGTGTTATAGCAACTGTCCAACCATCCATCCAGTTATTATCGCCATCAAACGCACCAATATAATCTGTTTTAGTAAAGAACGAATCAAGGTCTGACGAATCAACACCCGAACCTAATAATGGTGAGCTAGATTTAGGTGTAAAGCCATCGGTTGCTAAACTAAGGCCAGCAGCTGTCAGCGTTTGGTTGCCTGTTTGGCCTTCAAACCAAGATTGAACGTTACCACCACCAATTGCTTCACTACCAAAGTTATTATCTTCACTACATGCCACTACTGAGTTTTCAATAGAAAGCTCACCAGATTCTGCATTTGCTACAGAGTCAGAACCCACACGTAAACAGTTTGAGTAACCTTCAGGTCCTGTAATTACTACATTACGTAGAACGCCCGCTGTACCTGCACGTAAACGAACACCGTTAGTGCCATCAGCACCTACAATTGTTACGTTAGAAATTAGTGGCTTTGTTAAAGGTGTAGCATTTGAATCAAATTCTGAGTTATCCGCTTCAATAGCGTTATCACCACCAACAGCACTTTGTTGAATATAAATATTTTGCGCACGACCTGTCCAACCAAACGACCAATCAAATGCATCATCACCAATATCAGTAAGTACTATGTTACGAACATTTACAGTACCACCAAAAAACTCAACGCCATCATCAAGGTTTTGATGAACTTGGATATATTCTACTTTTGTTGCAGAGCCTACACCCGCAAACGAAATACCATTAAGCTCATCACCGTTACCAAGAGTTTTACCTGCGTGCTTAACGACAATATAACGAAGAACACCTGAGTTATCATCGCTAATATCGCCACCAAACTGACCAGCGTCACCTTCAGCTGATACACCACAGTTAGCAAGTTCTTCAGCAGTCGTTTCACCAGTTTGATCGCCACACGAGTTAGCAGGAGCATTACCTAAAAGTACTAAACCGCCCCATTGACCAATTGTTGTTTCAGCGCCTGTTACATCTTCAATAGATGTCATTGTAATAGGTGCAGTTGCATTACCATTGGCATTAATTTGCGAACCACGACGAACAACTAAAAAGTCATCACCTGATTCACCAATTAATGTCGTGCCTGCTTGAACATAAAGTGTTGTAGCGTCTGCACGGTCATTACCTACTGCTGTACGGCCATTTAAAATCCAATGTGCGTCATTTGTAAGTGTTACATCCGCTGTAAACGTTGTATCTTCAGCTAAGCGATATACTGGCTTATCTGTAATTTCTGGAAATTCGCTTGATACGTCTGAGGCTAAACCTTGTGATAGCGCATTATCAATATCAGTAGGGAAGCCACCATTGATACCAACAGTCCAACCTTCCATCCAATTAGTTGAGCCATCAAATGCACCAATTTGAGTATTTGCAATAAGTGGCGAGCCAGCAAGTGGTGTATAACCGTTGTCATCTAGCATTAAATCAGCTGGGGTAAGTGTTTGGTTAGCGTCTTGGCCTTCAAACCAAGATTGTACATCGCCACCGTTAATAACTTCGCTGCCAAAGTTATTCGCTGCAGTTTGACAAGCAACAATAGAGTTTGTAATCGTAAGTGTGCCATCCTCAGCACGAGGTACTGAATCTGAACCTACACGTAAACAGTTTTCATAAGTAGCTGGGCCCGTTACAAATACATTTTTAAGAACCCCAGCAGTACCCGCACGTAAACGAATGCCGTTATTGCCCTCAGCACCCACAATTGTAACGTTTGAAATAGTAGGTAAAGTTAATGGCGTGGCACTTGAATCAAATTCAGAGTTATCAGCTTCAATAGCGTTATCGCCTACGTTAGCCGCTTGCTGAATATAAACGTTTGTGGCTGAGCCCGTCCAACCAAAAGACCAATCTAGCGAATCGTCACCAATATTTGTAAGTACAACATTGCTTACATTAACGGTACCACCAAAAAACTCGATACCATCATCAAGATTTTCATGTACTTGAATATAATCAACCGTAGTTGCAGAGCCAACACCTGCAAACGTAATACCATTTAACTCATCACCATTACCTAACGTTTTACCGGCTTGCTTAACAAGTACATACTTTAAAGTACCTGAATTATCATCACTGATATCGCCACCAAACTGACCTGCATCACCTTCAGCCGACACACCACAATTAGCAAGTTCATCAGCTGTTGCTTCACCTTCTTGGTCGCCGCAAGAATTTGCTGGCGCGTTACCTAATAATACTAAACCGCCCCACTGACCAATCGTTGTTTCTTGAGCTGTAACATCTTGAATTGAGGTCATTGTAATGGGCTGACTTACAGTCCCTACCGATTCAATTTGTGAACCGCGACGAACAACTAGGAAGTCATCTCCTGTTTCGCCAATAATCGTTGTACCTTGCTGAATATAAAGCTTGGCGTTATCTGCGCGATCATTACCAACCGCAGTACGGCCATTTAAGATCCAGTGTGCGTCGTTTGTTAACGATACATCAGTAGTGAACACGGTATCTGCAGCTAAGCGATATACGGGCTTATCTGTAATAGATGTAAACTCACTAGAAACATCAGTTGCTAAACCTTGAGTTAGTGCATTATCAATATCAGTAGGAAAGCCAGTGGTAGCATTTTGTGAATCATCACGTGATGACGTTTCACCACTTGTATCGTCACCGCCTTCAATAACGTTAGTTACTGTATCACCTTCATTAATAGTTGTGTCGCCTTCAGATACTACTAAGTCTCCACCACAACCAGCTAAAGATACTGCAGTTGCAATCAAACTTACTTTGAATAAGTCAGATAATTTCATTGTTCACTCCGTTAAAGTATTTAATTATTTTTTAGGTGCTCAAATAAACTCAAGTCACCATAAAACACTTAAATAATGCTTTAAGGTCACTTGAGTTTAGCTGCGGTTACAATACGGGAGACTTATGACAAAGTAGTTACAGTTTAATAACCATAAGATGACAAAAGTAACTTATTTAAAATCAAACAATTGGATGCTTTTAGAGACGATAAAAACCGCCCTGAGGCGGTTTTAGTGTTGCGATTATGAACTCGTTTTACACGCGTGACTTGTTAATTAGTAAAGCGCTTTAAAATTTACAGTAAAGCTGTTCTAAGTGTTTCTGCATGCACTTTTTCGCGCTTTACATATTTGATCCACTGCTGTGCTAAACGCTGAGATTTTTTATGTTTTTCTGCCTGCTCAAACGCTAAAATTGATGCATCAAAATTTTGCATGTTGTACTGCGCCATACCCAGTGCAACAAATGCATTTGATTCAAAATCAAGACCACCTTTATCAAGTGCTTTACGCGCTGCATCGGCGGCTTCTTCATATTGCTCTGTATTAACAAATACTTCGGCTAAACGTTGATCGTATTTACCGTGCTCAGATAAATCAGCAGCTTTTGCAAAGTAGGTAATAGATTTTTCATCTTCTTTAGCTTGGATCATCGCCTCGGCAACAAAAGCGTAGTTTTTTGCTGTTTTTTCAGCAATATCTTTATCAATGGCATCGCTCATCACTTTTGCAGCTTTAAACGCTAAACCATTGTATAAATACACTTGCGCTAATTGGCGTAAATCAGATTTAGAGGTTAAAAATCCTTGCTGGTAAGCCGCTTCAATTACCGCCAACTGTTGTTTCTCCCTACCTGTTTCACCATACATACCCGATAACTGCACCCAATACTCAGGCTTATTATAAAGCTTTACCATGCGCTCAAGCACTTCAACAACTTTGTCAGTTTGATTAAGCGAGTAATACATTGCACGCTGTAGTACTAACCAGTTTTCTTTAGGGGCTTTACCTTCGCTGTCGCTTAAAGCAATCACTTGAGATATGTACTCAAGTCCTTTTTTATAATCTTTTAACTGATAGTATGTTTGAGCTCTTAACAAGTAGTAGCCTTCTGTTTTAGGCTGAGTGTTAATACTGTCCCAGTCATCTAAAAAAGAGATAACTTTAGTGTAATCACTATTAGCCATAGCCAGTTGAGCCAAGCTAAATGTAGTGCTTAAACGAAGTGACTCAGGAATGGCTTCCTCTGCTACCACTTTTTCAAACGAGGCAATCGCTTTTGGTAAGTCGTTTTCGTTGTAATAAATAAACCCGTAAAAGTTATGCATCATTGCCACTTCGTACGAGTTCATGCTTGCAGCTCGCTCTTCAATGCTATCAAGCGCTTCAAGTCCACCTTTAACATCACCATCGTCAGCAAGTTTTTGCGCACGAGCAAGCTGGCTATAAACCTTTTCACGCAGTGCTGGTACACGTTTCGTTTTTTGTTCTTGCTCTGCATGTGCCGTAGCTACATTTAGCCCTGGAATTAGGCTTAGAGCACTTGGTGCAACAATACTTGTACTGATCGCAGCGGTACAAAATAGTGTTAACTTTAAAAGTTTAGCTGTAGGTAGTAATTTCATAATCGCCTCGCATTTCTGTCCGTTTACTCGTGGTTAATTACTAAATTAACCGCTAATTTGGAAAGATATTTTGTTCTGAACACCCGCAACTTCAACGGCTTCACCGTTTACTACGCGCGGTTTATATTTAAATTTAAGGGCTGCATCCATCGCAGCTCTATCAAAAAGTGACTCAGGCTCTGCTTTTACTACTTGTGGGTCGCGTACAGTGCCTTGTTTAGTTACTGTAAACTCAACAATAACGTAGCCTTCTATGCCACGTGATAACGCACGGCGCGGATAAACAGGGGCCACCTTTACAATCGGTAAGTATTCACCATCACTTGTTTCAAGTGCTAACCCGCCGGCTAAATTTACATCCGCATCTACATTAGCACCAAAGTCAAAGTTGTTAGCATTTGCTGTAGCATCACTATTTTGCATTTGCGGTGATTCCATTGGTGGTGGCGGCTCTTTTGGTGTTGGTGGCTTTTGTGGCTTGCGCTCTTTTTTTTGTACGGTTTCTTCTTTTTTCAAGCGAACAAAATCAAGTACGTTACCCTTAACCGGATCCGTCATAGCGCCTTCACCGCCAGTGATCAGTGCCTGCATGCCTAAAAACAACATAAAGGTCACTACACCGGCTATCACTAATGCAACTAAATATCGCAACATAACTAGCCCTTAAGACGCATCTTGTGCGGCAATTGATACATCAAATGCGCCCGCCGCGCGCGAGGCATCCATCACCTTAATCAACATTTCGGTAGTGGCTTTTTTATCCGCTTGAATCACAACGCTACCTTGTGGATTTTCTGCTTTTAAACGCTCGATATTGGCTTGTACTGCGCGTACATCAATTTGACGTTTATTAATCCAAATCTCGCCTGTATCAGAAATAGCCACTAAAATATTAGCACGCTCTTTTTTAACAGCTGTTGCGGCTTCTGGGCGATTTACATCAATACCGGCTTCTTTAACAAAAGAAGCAGTTACAATAAAGAAAATAAGCATGATAAATACAACGTCTAGCATTGGGGTCATGTTTATTTCTTCAGCTTCGTCTTCTTGAAATAGGTTTCCTAACGGGGCTCTCATTTTTATTCTCCTAGGATGAGCGGCTTTATAAGAGCCGCTTATCAAAATTTTGCTTAATGGTCTAAAACCATGCTGTCTTGTAGTAGTTCTACTTCGCGCTTAGCTTTTCGTTGTAAGTACGTTGAGGCAAATACCCCAGATAACGCACCTACCATACCTGCCATTGTCGGGATAGTTGCTTTAGATACCCCTGATGCCATTGAGCGGGCACTACCAGTGCCGGTAATTGCCATTACATCAAACACTTCTATCATGCCTGTTACCGTGCCTAACAAACCAAGTAGCGGGCACAAAGCAACCATCACGTTAATCAAAGAAAGATTGGTGTTTAAGCGCATACCAGCTCGCGATATCATCGCTTCGCGTATTTGCTCTGCATTCCAGCTATCTCGTTCTGCACGGTTAATCCAAGTGGCTTTAAGAGCGTGTTTATAGCTTCTAAAACCATTAAAAAAGTAAATAAATCGCTCGAGTATCAATAACCACATCGCGAAGATTAACACCCCGATGACCAAGAGAACTTGGCCACCAGTGTCGAGAAAATCACGGATAGCATTGATTGAGTCAATCAATAGCACCATGGTTTATGCTCCCTTCTCGCTTCGCTCTGCAATAATACCGGCGCTCTGCTCTTGAATAGTTAACAAGATATTTTTAGCGCGCGTATTAAGTAAGGTGTATAAAAATACCGTTGGTATGGCGACCACTAAGCCCAATACCGTTGTTACTAGCGCTTGAGAAATACCACCCGCCATAAGCTTAGGATCCCCAGTACCAAATAAGGTGATTGCTTGGAATGTGTTGATCATGCCGGTTACCGTACCTAGTAAACCTAACAGCGGCGCAACAACAGAGATGATTTTGATAAGTGTTAAATTACGCGTCACTTTTGGCATTTCACGTAAAATAGCTTCACTTAATTTAAGCTCCAGTGTGTCGTGTGAAACACTTGGAAATTGATCTTTTACTTTCATTACGCGTCCAAGCGGATTGTCATCACGTGCAACTGTATCTTTAAGCTGACGACGAATTTTACCGCCCATAATTAATAACGAGAAAAAACGCTCAAGTGATATAAGTAGTGCAATAACACCTACGCCTAAAATCACATAACCCACTGTGCCACCTTGATGAACACGTTCTTGTGTATCAGGTGCTTGTACTAACAAACCAAGTATAGAGCCACCTGTTGGGTCAAGTGCAAATTGCACCACGCCACTTTTAGTGCTTTGTAGCTCTTCTGCTGTTGCAGTAAAGCGCGATACAGGTTGGCGTGTTAATTCACTCAAAGAATTAGTCGAGGAGTTAAACTCTAAATACTTACCGTTTGATATAAGGTTAAATGCGCCGACTCGCACAACTTCTTGCTGTGCTTTAGTACCGCCTTCAACAATAACACTTGCGTTAAAACGACTTACTTTACCTTGCTCGGTCATTTCGCGTTGTAATTCAAACCATACTTTTTCAATATCTTCTATTGAAGCAAGTTTTGAAGTTGAGCCCATCTTTTGAGCAAGGTCATCCATAAACGTACTGCGCCCAGCAATCTGAGCAGATACTATTGATGTCGCAAACTTATTACTAGAATCCCCTGCAACTTGTTGAAGAACGCCAAACAACTCTTTAAGCGAACCCATGCGTTTAGAAAGCGTGTCTGTTAAGTTAGCAAGTTTTACTTCGTTTTCTTCAAATTGCGTTTCTAGACGTTCAGATTCCACCAGCATTTGATTGCGCTTTGCTTGGGTATTTTTAAGTGTTTGTACTTGCTCGTTTTGGCGAGCAGCAAACTCTTGTTCACGTTGTTTATTTTGCTCGCTTTGAGCTGATTTACCATTTTCGAGCGTTTTAAGTAATGAATCTAAGTTCATTGGCTCTGCCGCTATACTTGCACCAGTAATGCTTAGGCTTGCAGCAAAAAGAGCTATTTTTGTCATTTGAGTAAACAATTTCATTTTCAACCTCTTATTCTGCTGCATGTACTGGCAGAGTTAACATATCTGGGGCAAGTTGTTTACGCGCAATGCGTAAACCTTTATTAATTTGGCTTATTGTAGAGTCTGGTAATGCTTCAAATGATTTTGTATCTGCATTCCAACTACCTGCTTTTTTGCCATCGCGTGTTAAGTAAATAAGCTCTAAACGGCCAATGCGTAAAAAATCAACTTCACGCTCTTTGTCATCCACATTTAAAAGTGCGGTATAAGCTTCAATAGTGCGCCCGTAGTCAACTTCTACTTGATACGCTTCAAGTACACGGCGAAATTTTTCACTTGAGTTAATATCAGCACGATTCATCATTTCTTTTAAAGACGTAACGCGCTTAGTGCGCTCATCAGCTAAAAATGGAATATCTAAAGATACAAACTGCTCAAGACCTTCAATCATTCTAAGCATTAGCGGCGTAATTTGACGTTCAATAATAGAAACCTGATCCATTGACAGGTTTAAAGATTCCATCTCTTCTATTTGATTATTTAATTGTTTAGTTAGCTGGGCGTTGTATACAGCTAAACCATCAATCTCTTTATTGAGGGTTTTAAATTGCTGTAAACGTCCTTGCATTGAATCTGCAATCTTGTCTATTTTTGTTTGTGATTGCGCAGCTGATTTATTAATTTCACTGCTTTTATCAATAACCTTATCTAAATCGTTTGCGTGTACTGCTGCACTTGCGGCCACAATACCAGCTAAGATTAATGGTTTAACGCCTTTCATCGCATACACCTTTACTCGTTAGTTAGCGGATTTGCTAGTTTGTTTTTTTAGGTCATAAACTTTGTTATATAAATAATTTATGACTTAATAATTTAATGAGCAGGAGTTTATAGATGAAACATGACAAGGATGTTGCGCAAAAAAGTCGCTTTTATGACAATGGTAACAATTAAGACTTACGAGGAGGTTTTAACGCCAATAAGGGTACTTGCTGGCCAAATACCCCTCATTAAGAAGATACAAGAAGGTGGTTAGTCCAAAATTGAATTAATTTGATTAAGAGAATAGTGCCAATCGGTATAATTAATTTCTATAGGGTAAACTTTATTATCTTTAATAAGCACTAGTGAGGGAAAACCTTGAATTGGTAAAGTGCGAACAAAGGATAACTCCGCTTTGAGCTCCTCATTAAGCTCGCTCGACGCTAGCTGCTCCGAAAACTCATCTTTATTTAAGCCAATTTTTTCAGCCAAACTAATTAATGTACTTTCATCAGACGGGTTTTGTGCGTTTAGATAATAAGCGTGTTGAATAGCTGCCACCATTTGAGCTTCTTTATCTGCTTTACGCGCTATAAGTGCAGCTCTGCATGCGGGATACGTTGAACGCCTTGGCTGGCAGTTGCGCCAAAAATCATAATTAAATTGCGTACCTAACTGCGCTGAAATTTTATGCCAAGTCCCCTCAAGCATCTCTTTCATATTTTGTGGCATTGGGTCTTGGCTATCGGGTGCTAGGCCACCTACTTTATATTCTATTGCCACTTTACCAGCAAGCTCTGATTTTAGCTTAAGCCAGGTTGGTGAGTAACCCCAACACCAACTACACATTGGGTCATAGACATATATTAACTTACTTTGAGACATATTAATCCTTCAACTAGTTTGAGACGACTCTATTGCGACCTGAAGCCTTTGCACTATAAAGAGCTTCATCAGCTTGCTTTAACGAATCATCATAATCAGTTACTTTATTTACTTGGGAAATACCAATGCTACAGGTGATTGAAATACGCTGCTTGTCATCAGTAAATATAACATGCCCTGCCACGGCTTCTCGAAATTTGTTCGCAATTACAGAGGCTGCAGAGGCAGTGAGCTGCGGTAAAATAACAACAAATTCCTCACCGCCATAACGGGCCTTTAACGCAGTTGCCAAAAACTGAGACTCAAGAAGTTTCGTGAATTCTATCAATACCGTATCACCAAAATCGTGGCCATGCGTATCGTTTAAAGATTTAAAATTATCTAAATCAATTAACAAAATTGAAAAAGGTAAGTACTGCTCTGGGCGTGTTTGAGCAAGCTTTAAAAAATGAGAGGTAATAAAACGCCTATTTGCTATGCCAGTAAGGGGGTCAGTATAAGCATCTTGTTTTTGCTCTAGCGTAATATCGGCAATAGCCATGTGGCTTTTATGCCTAAAATACTCACCAATAAATGAGAATAAAAATACCATAGAAAAGGACGCTATAAAACGTGTTTTTTCTACGTTGCCATAGCTAACTTGACCAAAGTCAGGGCCGTATAAAATAACAATACAAGAAAACAGTAAGGTACAGCCTAACCAAGCACCTAATCTAACCCCTAAAGATGCAAACGTTACGACAGGATAAAACATTAGCCAATATAGAGCGGTATTATCTTTACCGCCGGTATAAACAAGTGCAACAAACATCATGCACACAATGCTCACACTTATTAATGCCACAACTTGCAGGTTACCCGTTTTTATAAAGTAGATAGAACAGCTTATATTAGTAATGTTAACGATAATTAATGAAGCGGTCAGTAGTGGCGAATAAAGCTTATAATTAAAAAACACTAATACTGCGATCAACACAATTGAAATCCCAATCATGGTAAATAAAGAAAACGCTTTGCGTTGCATGTCTGAGCTATAAACACTGTCGATATTTATTAGACTGAGCCAATTTGGTTTATTCACATTTTTTTTAGTCATTAATTTTATACTTTAAACTTTTGAACCATATTTTCTAAAGCACTAAACTGTTGTTTTAGTTTGGTACATTCGTCAAGCGTGTCATTTAAGTTGGCCTTGCCTTGTATACAAAGCGAATTAATTGTTTGAATATCTGTATCTAATAACTTAACAACTTGGTTTTGCTCATCTGTTGCAGTGGCCACAGAGTGATTTGCATCGTTAATTTGTTGAATCGCTTGTATAACATGGCTCATTAAATTGCCAACAGCATCGGCTTGTTGCACGCTTTTTTCACTGCCTTCAAGACTTGTTTTCATAAGCTCTACAGCAAGGTTTGAGCCTTTTTGCAACTGACTAACCGTGTCTTCAATCTCTTGCGTTGACTGTTGAGTGCGGTGCGCTAATTGGCGAACTTCATCTGCTACAACGGCAAAACCGCGTCCCGCCTCTCCTGCTCTAGCGGCCTCAATTGCGGCATTAAGTGCCAATAAATTAGTCTGCTCGCTTACACCTTTAATAACTTCAAGCACTTGGCCAATACTGGCTGTATGCGAATTTAAACTGTTTATAGTTTGCTGAGCTTTTTCCATATTACCCGAGAGCTGGTGGATAGTTGCAACACTGTGGCTTAATGCTTCTTGGTTTTGTGTTGAATGTTCATCTGCATTTTTAGCAAGCTGCGATGCACTCTCTGCATTACTTGAGATATCCATTGATGTGGCAGAAAACTGGTTGATAGCCGCTGCAACACTATCGGTTCTTTTACTTTGATCATCATACATAGACAGCGAAGAATGTGTTTGTGATACCAAGCTCTCAATAGCTGTATCTAATTGCTTTGTAGACTCTTTTACTTGCTCTATTGAATGCTGAATTTTTTCGATGAAAATATTAAATGAATAGCTTAAATCGCCAAATTCATCGTCGTTTTCAACGGTTAAACGCCTTGTTAAATCGCCCTCACCTTGTGCTATATCTTTAATAGCATCGTTTAAACGATTCATTGGCTGCATTAAATAGCGTAATAAAAGCTGCATCATAATTATAATAGTGATAATTCCTATCACCATAAAAACAGCTGCGGTTTGGCCAAAATTAGAGACACTGGCATACGCTTTATCTTTGTCTATAACAACACCTAGGTACCAATCTACGTTTTCAATACCACTAATTTTTGTAAACGAAATAAGCTTAGACTCTCCGTTTATCTCGTACTGGGTAAACTCACTTTGTAAAGGCGTATTAGTGCCAAAGATGTCTGATGTATTTTTTAAGTTTAACTGAGCATTTGGATGGCTTAACACTTGGCCTTTGCTGTCGAGTAAAAAACCATAACCGAGTCCTAAAAAGTCAATATCGTTGATAATTTTTGTCACGGTCTGCATATCAATATCGGCACCTGCAACGCCGCTAAATTGGCCATTTTGGAGTATGGGTACTACCGCTGAAATTGTAAGCTCGTTAGTAGTCACATCAATATAAGGAGTTGTAAAAGCGGTATTTGATTTGTTTTCGACTAATTTATACCAAGGGCGAGAAGTCGCATCAAAATCTGCAGGTAAAACGACTGATTGATCGTTTAATATAAACGTGCCGCTGGATTTACCTATATACGTATTTTTAAAGCTTCCAGCAAGCTCTGCTGTATTTAATTGTGAAAGGGTGAGTGCTTTAGAATCATTAGCTTTATGGGTTTTAGCAATTGATATAACAATCGCCAACTTTGCATTTAACCAACTCGCTATATTTTGTGAAACAGATTCGGAATTTTGTTGCAATACCAGGCTTAACTGCTGCTCGGTTTGCTTGCGCATCGCAATGTAGTTATTAAAAGTAAATAATCCTAGCACCAAAACCAAAATTAAGGAGGCTGCAATAGTCACTTTGGAAGTAAATTTCAACGAGTTAAGCATATACATCCTTTTTATTATTTATCGTTATTAGCCTTACTGTTTTAGCAAAAATTTAGCTAAATGTCCTAGTAAAAGAGACTTACAGTTAGGTTATTGATGAAAAATAAGAATAAAGGATTGTAAAAAAATAGGCTTTGGTGGGTAGCTGGCTAATATTAAAATAATTAATGACTAGATTTATAGCTTGTGGAACGTTCCCATTAAATGTAGCTTTATAAGTGACTGAATACGTATTCAGTCACTCTTGTATAGTCTGTTATTTCCACTTATTTGCTAAGCGAACAACATTTAAACCGTACCATGCAATAAATACATAACATAACATTGGAACAAAAAAGCTTTGCTGTATATTTACTGTATCAGCTATAAACCCTTGCAGTAATGGTACAAGTGCACCACCAACAATTGCTAAACATAACCAGCCAGAACCTTTGCTCGTCAATGATCCTAGTCGCTCGATTGCAACTGAAAATATAGTCGGGAACATAATTGAGTTAAATAAACCAATTGCCAATACTGAGTATAAAGCGACGTCACCTTGAGTAAAAATAGTGATCAATAATAGCGCAATAATACTAAATGCATTAAACGCTATAGCTTTAGAAGGTGCAATCTTTTGTAATAATACAGAGCCAATAAAACGTCCTACCATTGCCCCGCCCCAGTAATAACTAATAAGTGCGGCCGCAGTATGCTCTTCAAGCCCTGCTATGTGCGCCTCACCAAAGTAGTTAACTAAAAAGCTGCCAATGGCAACTTCCCCACCTACGTAGCAAAATATAGCAAGTACACCCATAGTTAAGTGCGGTGCTTGCATTAACGAACGAGATTCAATTGCTGTATTATTTTCCTCTTTGTGGGCTTCAATTTCTGGAAGCTTTATAAAGGCAAATACAATAGCGATAAGTAATAAAGCGCCAGCAAGCATTAAATAAGGCACTTTTACAGATTCAGCAGTTGCTGCAGATGCAGCTAAACTACCTGCAGTACCAAAAAATAATAAACCACCTACATAAGGCCCAACAGTAGTACCAAGCGCATTAAGTGCCTGTGCCAAATTTAAACGAGAAGAAGCTGTTTTTTCAGGCCCAAGAGCAGCAACATAAGGGTTAGCAGAAACCTGAAGTACCGTTACACCAGCGGCAAGTACAAATAAAGCGCCTAAAAATAGCCAATACTCATGTACTACAACAGCAGGGTAAAACAACATACAGCCAATTGAAGCCACGATTAAACCGGTTAAAATCCCTTTTTTGTAACCAAACTGCTTAACTAAAATACCCGCAGGGATAGAAACAATAAAATAAGCACCAAAAAAGCAAAACTGTACTAGCATCGCTTCAAAAAAGCTTAAATCAAATACACCTTTTAATCGTGGTATTAGTACATCGTTTAAAACAGTAATAAAACCCCATAAAAAAAATAGGGTCGTCATTGCAGTCAGTGGAAACAGGTAATTTTTATTTGGCTGTTCGTTGACCGCAAATGATTGGTTTGTATTTATTTCACTCACGTCGTTTTCACTCCATTAACAAGTTGAAAACGATTTTACATGTTTAAATATAAATTAGTCAGCGCACTTATGGAACGTTCCAGCAGAATTATTCACATTGTGTATTTGTCGCTCTAATAATTCGGTCTATTTCGCCACTGTTATTAAACTGATAAAGCCCTTCGTTTATATCCTCTAATACTAAAAGCCAATTATGCGCACGCTTACTAATGGCAAAATATAAAGAGTTATATTGCAAAGGAATGCTTTCTTGCTCAATGGAAGAAAGCAAAGACTGTTTTTCAGGTTTAGTTAAAGAGGAGTAAGCCACAGATGATTTCAATGCTTGAGGGTCGCCTATAACCAAATCAACACGCTTAGCAGTCAGTAGCTTAACAAGCTGTAAATCATCAACAGAGGTGATAACTTCAAACTCGCCATTGTCCATCATGGCATCAAACTCTGGCGTATTTTGATACCCTCGAACAACACCAATCTTAAGCCCTTTGAGCGAGTTCAAGTTTCCTGTGAAATGGTCTGTATCGACTTTCCTTTTTAAAAAAGCAATTTCACCACCTTTAAACGAATTAGATAAGCCGAGTAATTCTCGACGTGTTTTACCATCAACATAATCGGAGGGGGCTGTATCTTCTATAAAGTATTCAGGCATTAGTATGTCAGCCCTGCCTAGTTCTACATTTCGTACCGCTCTTGCCCAAGGCAAAAATTCAATATATACGCTGTAGCCCTTACTATTTAACAAGGCAATTGAAAATTGATAAACCCAGCCTTTATTACATACATTATTACCAATATAGGGAGGCCAATCGAGTGTGGCTAGATGAAGTGTTTGTTTGGAGTTTTTAGCTTCATAGAGCACCCCTGATTTATGGGAATGCCCAGTTAAGGTGTGTTGAGTACCATTTTGAAAATACTCAACCGATGTTTCAGCAAAACTATTACTAGTTGTTAGCAATAATATAAAATAAAACCAGCGCATTTTAGTATCTATTTGTGATTAATAGTGTTTTTAAGTTTAGCTACTACTATCACTTTTGCACAAATAAACCTTAACTAATCAGCTTTTTTGCCACCTCATTTTATTGTTTGTATCACGAGAGCTAATAATAGTATCGTCACTACTCTCAACGCCGCCTAATTTAGCTAAGCGGTCATACAAAACTACATTACAGGTTGCCGCTAAATTCATACAGCCAATAGTTGGAATATATACCACTTCATCACACCACTTTAAGACGTCTTTTGATACAGAACCATCTTCGGGGCCAAATACATAAAATGCATTTTCAGGATGTTTAAACTCAGGTAAAGGTGTTGCACCTTCAATAAGCTCAATAACCACAACCGTTGCGCCTTGTGGCTTTATTGCTTCTAAATTATCTGTTTCGGTTAAAGGAATACGCTCCACTACATTTTTTGTATCTGTATGGAATTTTTTGGCATTTAAGTAGCGATTGCCTGTAAAAAAAACTTGTTTAGCGTCATAACAGCCAGCTGCTCGCAATACACCACCAACATTAGTCGGGCTTTTAGGATTGATTAAACCAATTACGGCTTGTTGTTTACTCATTAATCTACGTCCTTTGTTGGCCATTCTGCAATGTACAAATCAAAGTCGTCGAGCTTTACATCGCAATCTTTTACTGTTTTGTCTTTTACAGAAATACCTAGCTCATGCATCTTTGTTTTATCACCATTATTTAATAACGGATGCCAAGAAGCCAAACCACGACCTTCATGTAAACGACGGTAACTGCAGCTTTGTGGCATAAAAAAGATGTCTTTAAGGTTTTCTTTTGTGAGTTTTACACAAGAAGGAACAAGCGTTTGGCGGTTTTCATATTCGCTACAACCACAGGTGTTGTTATCGAGATACTGACATACAATATTAGTAAATATTAATTGCTCACCTTCGCGTAACTGATCGGTGGCGGTAAATTCGTCTTCATCTTCGCTATCAATAAACGTATTTAAACAACATTTTCCGCATCCATCACAAATGGCTTCCCATTCGTTTTGACTCATGTCGCTTAAGCTTTTTTTAAGCCAAAATTGTGTATTTGCTAATTGTTGATCAAACATAGTTTTCTCGTGCCCCCTAAAGAGCGCGCATTCTACCGTATTGCTGTAAATGGCGCAAAGCCAATACCCTTTCAAAGTACTGGCTTTGCGCTACAAATTAGCTTTGAGATTTAACCCAACGCTTAATTTTTTTCTCAAGGATTGGCATTGGCAATGCGCCATCAATTAATATTTGCGTGTGAAACGCTTTAATATCAAATTTATTGCCGAGTTCTTTTTTAGAAAAATCACGTAATTCTTGAATTTTAAATTGCCCTAACTTGTAAGAAAGCGCTTGTCCTGGCCATGCAATATATCGCTCTACTTCAGCAATTACATCGCTCTTTGCCATAGACGAATTTGCAAGCATGTAATCTATACCTTGTTGACGCGTCCACCCTTTTGCATGAAAACCAGTATCAAGCACTAAACGCATTGCGCGTAATTGCTCATCCGATAAACGTCCATACCACATATAAGGGTCGGTAAATAAGCCTAGCTCTTTACCTAAGCTTTCTGCGTAAAGCGCCCAACCTTCTGCAAACACGGTATAACCACCAAATTTACGAAAATCAGGTAAGCCCTCTATTTCTTGCTGAAGTGCTATTTGAAAGTGATGGCCCGGGGCTGCTTCGTGAATCGATAAAGTTTCGAGTAAAAATTTAGGCTGCGCTTTTAAGTTATAAGCATTGATATAAAAAATACCAGGGCGGGAGCCATCAGGTGCCGGAGATGCATAGGATGCACCTGCTGCCGACTGCGCTCTGTATGCTTCAACTGCTTTTACAACGTAAGGTGCTTTGGGGGCTATGTTAAAAAGTAGAGGCAAACGCGCATCTATTTTTTTCTTAACGTTTTCATATGCCGCAATTAACTCCTCAGGCGTGTCGTAGTAAAATTCATCTGAATCACGTAAATGATCAAAAAATTCTGATAACTCACCTTTAAAGCCTACGGTTTCTTTTACTTTTTTCATTTCGCTTAAAATGCGCGACACTTCACTTAAACCAATGTCATGAATTTCGTCTGCAGATAAGCTAAGCGTTGTGTTTTTCTTAATTTGGTATTCGTACCACGCTTTACCGTTTGGTAAGTCACTGTAACCTACGCTTTCTCGACTATTAGGAATATACTGATTAGCTAAAAAGTCGCTCATGCTTTTATAAGCCGGTACTAAGTGCTGCATAATCAATTGACGATACTGCGCTGTAATTTTTTGCTTTTGCTGTGCGCTAAACGATTCTGGTAATTTTTTAATTGGTCCCCAAAATAGTGAATCCTCGGCATTTTTAACTACATGAGCTGCAAATTGTGGCTGTAATTTTTCAGCAAGTGGTTTTGGTAACGTAATACCTAGTTTAATGCCTTGCGCCATTGAACGCTCTACACTGGCAAGCCACTTTACAAAACCTTCGCTACGCGAGATAAAAGCGGTGTAATCTTCAACGGTATTAAACGGCTGAGCACTTTGACCTGAACCAAAACCTGCAAAGGTGTTATGCGCACCCGCCATTTGATTTATTGGTAGTAAATAATCAGGAAACTGCATGCCTTCTAATTTAAGTGCAAGGTCACGCTCTAATATTTCAAAACTTAAAAGCGATTGCCCTATTAACTGTGCTTTATCTATAAAGTTTAATCGCTGTTGATATTTTTTATAAAAAGCGGCTTTTTTTGCTCTATTTTCTTTTGAAATCACAGGCGTGAATTGATCGTTAAACTCATTACGACCATTGTACGTTGCGCTGATGGGGCTATATGTGAGCGATTCATCGTAATACTGTGCAACAAGTACATCGAGTTGTTGCTCTGCTGAAAGCTCTGAAACAATACCTGCTGATGCGTTAACTGTGTTTAACTGTGTACTGGTATTAGTCTGTGTACTAAGCTCAGTATTCATACAGCCACTTAAAGCAAACATAACGCCACTGGCAACTAATGCTAATTTAATTGATTTCATGATAATCCTTTTTAATATCGTTTTTTAATTATGCTCATTAAACCGTGCTTAATAAAGAAATTACGATAGATTGCATTCATCGTATTAAATTTGCACTTTTATCTGAACTTGTTACATTTCTATTAATTCAAATATGATTTAAAAGAAAAATAAAATGAAAAAACAACTACTCAGCACCTCTATTGCCTTACTTTGCTTAACCGCTTTTAATACCCATGCAGTTACATACCTATCAGCTAAAGCCATGGTTGATGTTAAAGATGGCAAGCTCATTAAATCTCCCTTAATTACTATTGATGATGGCGTAATTACAAACATTGAACAAAATAAAAAACCAACGCTGTCTAAAGGTGATAAACATATTCAACTACCTGATTTAACCCTTATGCCAGGTTTAATGGATATGCATGTGCATTTAACGAGCGACCCTACGGTGCCGCGCAGTGAACGTTTAGGCCAGTCAGTTCCTAGAGTGGCGATTAAAGCGGCTCATTTTGCTAAAAAAACCTTAGAAGCTGGATTTACAACAGTACGTAATGTTGGCGCAGAAGGTTACAGCGTCATAGCCGTGCGTGACGGCATAAATGCAGGTGACATAGTTGGCCCTCGTATTTGGGCTGCAGGCCCATCACTCGGAATTACTGGCGGGCACTGTGATAACAACCGATTACCTCCTGAGCTTAAATATACTTCAAGTGGCGTTGCAGACGGTCCATGGGCTGCGCGTATAAAAGTACGCGAAAACATTAAATACGGGGCAAACGCTATTAAGTTTTGCGCCACAGGTGGAGTATTTTCAAAAGGGACTAAAGTAGGTGCACAGCAGTATTCTTTTGAAGAAATGAAAGCCATTGTTGATGAAGCCCATATGCGAGATTTACCAGTAGCTGCCCATGCACACGGCACAAGCGGGATTAAAACGGCCATTAAAGCAGGTGTTGATAGCGTAGAGCACGCCAGCTTTTTAGATGACGAAGCGATAGCACTTGCCAAAGAGCATGGTACTTGGCTTTCTATGGATATTTATAATACCGAATATACGCTCACTTATGGCGAGCAAAACGGCGTAGACGAAGAAAACCTAAATAAAGAGCGCCAAGTTTCTAAAAGGCAACGTGATAGCTTTAGCCGTGCCGTAAAAGCGGGTGTTAAAATGGTGTTCGGTACCGATGCAGCAATTTACCCGCACGGAGATAATGCAAAACAGTTTAGCCGCATGGTTGAATTTGGCATGACAGAACTACAAGCCATTCAAGCATCAACTATTAATAGCGCTAAGTTATTAAAAATGGATACTCAGTTAGGACAAATTAAAACCGGATTTGCAGCTGATATAATTGCGGTAAAAGCAAATCCTCTTAAAAGTATTAAAACCTTAGAGGCAGTACCTTTTGTAATGAAAGCAGGTGTTGTTTATAAAAACCAGTTGTAAATACACGCTATTAAGGCTGAGTTTACTCAGCCTTAATAAAACTCTCACCTATATTGAATATGCCATAAAAGGGTCACCGCCCCCCTATTAGACTCGCTTTTGTCTATTAATTATCCGAACAGTTTTATTTAATCAAATAAAATGAACTTTCTATTCACTTTAAAAACAATAACCATTATCATTCGCGAAAATTCAATAACGCGAATAGTTATCACTCTATGAAAACGTTTAAGTACTCTCTTATTACTCTTGCTTGTTTAAATGCAAATGTGGGATTTGCCCAAAATACACAAGTTGATGCTGATATTGAACGCATCAGCGTATACGAAAAGCAAAACCGTGTGGTGATGAGCTCTGGTCTTGCTACTAAATCAGACATGTCTTTAATGGAAACACCTGCACCGGTTGTAATTATTGACCGAGAACTGATTGAATCTCAAGGTGTAGACAGCTTACAAGATTTAGTTAGAAACGTAAGTGGCTTAACACAAGCAGGTAATAATTACGGTATTGGTGATAACTTAGTAATTCGTGGTTTAGATGCAAACTACACCTACGATGGTATGTATGGTGGTGCAGGCCTGGGTAATACATTTAACCCAACTCGTTCACTTACAAATGTTGAATCTGTTGAGGTTTTAAAAGGCCCAGCAACAGGTTTATATGGCATTGGTAGTGCAGGTGGCGTAATTAACCTAATTGAAAAAAAACCAGAGTTTGAAGAAAAACACAAAGTATCGGCTGAGCTTGGCCAGTGGGATAGCTATTCATTATCGTTTGATAGCACTAACGCTATAACAGATGATTTAGCTTACCGTGTAATGGCTAAAACAGCGTCAAGTGACGGCTTTCGTGATTTAAAAGAAGATCGCGACGAAATTTATACCTCACTTAAATACGTGCTTAATGACAGACAAAACATCATGCTTTCTGCGGCATATATAAAAGATGAAATAGCGGTTGATTCTATTGGTCACCCTATTCGTATTTACAACGCAGAAACTGCAAAGGGTTTAAGCGCAGGTGAAGTAACCGGTGCCGATTTAGTAAACGATCCAACAGGAAGCGGCGTACAGTTAAGTGATGCACAACGCGACCAACTTGCTAATTCATTATCTGCATCTGATGGCTTAACACCTTATAGCTTTGGCACAAATGGTATTATTTCACCAATGGCTGATGCCAACGAAGGTGAAGAGCTGCGTTTTAAATTAACGCATAACTACTACATTACTGACGATTTGTTTTTAAACCAGCAGCTACAGTACCGTAACTACACATCAAGTTTTGCGCGCCAAACAGGTGCATATAACTACGTCTATTCAACGCGCAGTGGCATTATTAATAATGACCCTCGTGCTCCATTAGTTGAAGACGGTGT
The DNA here is from genome assembly GCF_014163885.1 of Pseudoalteromonas sp. SR43-2. Taxonomy (NCBI): domain Bacteria; kingdom Pseudomonadati; phylum Pseudomonadota; class Gammaproteobacteria; order Alteromonadales; family Pseudoalteromonadaceae; genus Pseudoalteromonas; species Pseudoalteromonas sp. SR43-2. Next base: position 118,093 of record NZ_JACJED010000013.1, read on the forward strand.
ACTTTACCCGTATGCAGCACGCCGCCAAGAATACCGCCAAGTAGAAGCCGATGAAAAATCGTGGCAGTACTTTTTAGATTTACGTTATGACTTTATGTTAGGGGACGTAGATAACGAATTGCTTGTTAACGCCAACTACGAAGATAGAGATATTCGTTTTAAACAATTCTCAATATGGGATCAGGATTACGTACTCACAAACAATGATGGTGATGTAACGTACCAAGGTTCTTTACCGTATATTTACGATATAAGAGAACCAAATTGGCCAACCGGTAACTTTGAAAATTACGATCCGCTTAAAACAAGTGACTACAATAAAAAAGTACAAGCATGGGGCTTAGGTATTCAACATGTAGGCTACATAACTGAAGAACTTACAACGCGTATTGGTGTGGCGTATAACCGAATTGAGCAAACTTATGAGCACTTTGGTGTTGATGAGCGTTACAGCTCTAGCCGTGCAGAGCCAACTCCTGAAGCGAGTACATCAGATTCTGGCTTAACATATAACCTTGGTACAACGTATCAGCCATCTGAAGATTTATCTGTATTTGTAAATCATTCAAAAGGCCGTACAGCCTATAGTGTATTAGGCTCAGTGGCAGGTAATGAAGCTGACCGAGAAGATTCAGAGTCTATAAGTAACGACCTAGGCTTTAGATTTAAAGCATTTGATGACCAACTACTCGCATCTGTTGTTATATTTGAAAGCTCTCGTACTAATTTAGAATATGCAAATCCACTTTATGACGCATTAACATCAAGCTCAGATGTACCTGAAAGCTATTATGATGGTAAAGAGCAAACAAAAGGTGTTGAGCTTGATTTAAATGCTTACTTGAACGATAAATGGAAAGTAAACGTAAATGGTATTTATCAAGATGCACGTGACAAAAGTAATCCTAACAGCAGTAGTTACGACACACGCCAAAAAGGTGTGCCTTACGTAACAGCAAGTACGTGGGTAACCTACTACGCAGATATGTTTAACTTACCTGAAGCTGTAAATATAAGTGGTGGTATTACATTTGTAGATAACAGAAGCACTAATTCAAGTTCATTCTCGATTCCTGATGGTTATGTACCAAGTTATACGACTTACGATACAGCTGTATCGTATACAACTGATAAATGGCATATGCAGTTAAACTTAAATAATTTGTTCAACAAAAAGTATTATTCAAAAGCGATGTTTTTAGGTGGTATGCCAGGGGAAGAGCGTAATGCAAAACTAAGTTTTAGTTACACTCTTTAACTAGTTAACCTGAACTTTGGATAATAAATCTATCTCAAGTAAACCTCAGGTTAGTTAAATACTTAAAAAGCACGGTTTTCTAATTTAGAAGCCGTGCTTTTTTGTGTTTTATAAACGCTTAATCTAAATTAAATAGTAACCACTATGCGACCGTTAATTTCACCTTTGAGCATATCATCAAAAATTTCGTTAATGTCCTCTAAGCGTTTTTCTTCAATAATCGCTTTAACTTTACCTTGAGCGGCAAATTCCAAGCATTCTTGCAAATCTTTACGCGTACCAACAATAGAGCCCACTACTGACACGCCATTAAGCACAGTATCAAAAATAGGAAGAGGCATATCCTCTGGAGGTAATCCCACTAATACACATTTACCGCCACGGCGTACACTTTTATAGGTTTGTTCAAACCCCGCTTTAGACACCGCAGTACAAACAACACCATGCGCGCCACCGACTTGTTCAAAAATAGCTTCGCTTGGAACCACCTCTTTAAAATCGAGGGTGATATCTGCGCCTAGCTCTTTAGCAAGCGCGAGTTTTTCTTTGCCTGTATCAACAGCTATTACATTAAAACCCATTGCTTTAGCGTACTGTACTGCTAAATGACCAAGCCCGCCCACACCAACAATAGCAACCCACTGCCCTGGTTTAGCACCGGATACTTTTAATGCTTTATAGGTTGTAACACCTGCACAAAATAATGGAGCAGCCTCAGAAAAACCGAGTTCTTCTGGTATTTTTACAACGTAGTCGCCATGCGCTAAACAATATTCTGCATAACTACCGTCAATAGAATAGCCAGTATTGTGCTGCGATAAACACAGTGTTTCTTTACCATCTAGGCAAAACTCACAGTGCCCACATGCACTATAGAGCCAAGGAATACCGACTCTGTCGCCAACTTCTAAGTGTTTTATATTGCTTCCGACTTTTTCGATAACGCCGACACCTTCGTGCCCTGGTACTAATGGCATTTTTGGTTTTACTGGCCAATCCCCATGACAGGCATGTAAATCGGTATGGCAAACGCCACAGGCCGCTATTTTTACTAAAACATCGTTTATTCCCACCTCAGGAATTGGTAAGTCTGTTATTTCTAATTTACCTTTGTATTGAGTATTAATTGCAGCTTTCATAGTCATTCCATCGTATGTGAAAAAAATTAAAATAAGGATTTATCTACGTATTGTTGTGTACAACATATCTCAATATAGATGTATAAATATTAATCTAAATCATATTTTAGTCATTTAAATTAACTTATAAGCTTGCTAAGAACTTGCTATCCATAATGAGCGTGCTAGCATTTACTTTCTGAAATTACTGAAAGTTACTAAGCTATGAGTTTATCCGAAAAGAATTTTGCCTTTGTAATGCATTGTGGTGAGATGGGCAGCCGCTGGGGATTCAATCGTACGATCGGACAAATGTGTGGTTTGCTGATTATTACTAAAAACCCAATGACAGCTAATGAGATTGCAGATGCGCTTAGTATTTCTCGCGGTAATGTAAGTATGGGCATTAAAGAGCTGCAATCGTGGCAGTTAATTAAAGTACAGCATATTCCTGGCGATCGTAAAGAGTACTACGCCCCTGCTGGCGATATTTGGGATATGGCAAATCGCGTATTTGAAGAACGTAAAAAGCGCGAAATTGAGCCCACCTTAACGCTACTACGCGATAACTTATTAGACGAAGCCAGTAACGACGATGAACTTTACGCACAAAAACAAATGGGTGAGATTCACAACCTACTTGAAACCGTCACTAAATGGTCATCAGAACTACAGCGTTTAACGCCAGAGCAACTTAATAAGCTAATGAAGCTAGGTTCTGGAATTGGTAAAGTTATTGACCTAAAAGAAAAGATATTCAAAAAAGAATAAAGCCGCAATTGCGGCTTTATTTATAGGTATATTTTAAAAATTAGATTTTTGGATAACCAATTCTATCCGACAAGTAACCTACGCTAGTAGCAAAGTAATACGAGCGATTCCAGTGCATAAACACTTTGTAGTTATCGTACGCTAAGTACATACGGCCATTTATATCATCAGGCATAACCAGCGCAGCACGTACGTCTACATTAGGTAAATCAGAGCCATCAGCTTTACGTACACCCAGTGCTTGCCAATCAGCTAATGAGCGCTCTGAGTCATTCCAATATTCTAACCACTGCTTGCGAGTTTTTGTACCACGCACTAAAACGTATTTACTATCAAAGTTTTCAGGTAACTGAACTTGGCGACCCCACGTAAGAGAGTCGTTCCACCCTTCTTGCTTTAGATAATTAGCAATTGAGGCAAAAGCATCTTCTTTTGTAGTCCAAATATCTTTACGACCATCGTTATTGTAATCGACCGCGTAAGCATTAAAAGAGGTAGGCATAAATTGCGTTTGCCCCATTGCGCCTGCCCAAGAGCCTTTAAATTTATCAAGCGTTATGTGGCCCGACTTTAAAATATCCAGTGCAGCCCAAAGTTGGCGCTTATAAAGTGCTTCTCGGCGTCCATCAAAAGCAAGTGTCACTAATGATGAGATAACGTTATGACCGCCTTGAATTGTACCAAAGTTACTTTCAAGCCCCCAAAGCGCGACTATAAAGCGTGCTTGTACGCCAAACTCTTTCGCTACTTTTTCAAGTACCTCTTTGTTTTCTGCGTAAAGCTTACGTGCGCGGTCAATTTTCCATTGTGGTACACGTTTTGGTAAATACGTTTCAAGGGTTTCTTTTACTTCTGGCTGGTTTTTGTCAGCCGAAACCACTTTTTCTTTATACGTTGCTGTTGCAAACGCATCATCAATAAGTTTGGCTTCGTAACCTTTTGCGATAGCTTCTTGCTTTAAATTCGCTAAATAATCTTGAAATTCAGCCTGAGTTTTTGCCATAACAGGTGAGCTTAAACATACACCACATAATATAACGATAAGTTTTTTAATCACTATCAACTCCATTGTCTTTTCGTAATTGGCTTAGCAAATTTTGCTCAGGTGGTGGAATTTGTAAGTAGTAGCCTTTATCAGGATTTGATAACGCTGCTTTTACAGTTTCTAAATCTGCCCCACCTAAATGCTCACGTTTTGCTAAATTAATGATCATCACATAAACAGGTTGACCAAACATAGTCATCAAAGGTTCCGGAACTTTACTAAAATCATCTCTTTTTTCAACAAATAAGAACGTATCCGCTTTTTTCTTACTTTTATATACTGCAGTGAGCATTATGGCCCTATAAATTCTTGCTTAACAATGCCGCACACTATAACATGAGAGTAATAATAAGTTAGAAAAATTAGATTAGAAATTTCAATAAAGGCCCTATTCAGCCTACGTTTATCTAAAATTAATTTCTAATCAGACAAATCAATTGAGCGTGTATGTCGGACCAAATTTTTGAGTTAAAAGGGAATCTTTTTACGTTATCAGTTTTGCATCTTTATAGTACTGATATAAACCTTTTAGCAGAACAACTGTATGTAAAAATAGCCCAGGCCCCTAAGTTTTTTGAGGGTGCGCCTATTGTCGTTAATTTAATAGAAATTAAAAACAGTTCACTTGATTTTGTTCACTTAAAATCATTAATCGAGCGAATGAGTTTTAATGCGGTTGGAGTGTGTAATGGCTCAGAAGAGCAACATACTCAAGCAAAGGCTGCTGGCTTATCTGTTTTAAATTATTCACAAGACGTTAAGAGCGAACCTGTTAAACAAGAGCCCAATACATCGATTGTAGAAAAAACGGTGCATTTACCAGCGCAAATTATCAGCGGTACAGTTCGCTCTGGACAACAAGTTTATGCAAAAGATAGAGATTTGATAGTACTTGGCGCAGTTAGCCATGGTGCGGAAGTCATTGCCGATGGGAATGTGCATATTTATGGCACGCTACGCGGTCGCGCTATTGCTGGCGCAAAAGGTTTTAAAGAAGCACACATTTTTTGCCAAAAACTTGAAGCCGAGCTGGTTTCAATAGATGGTAATTACTGGATCAGTGATTCGCTACAAGGTGAACATTGGGGAAATGCAGTGCAAATACAACAAAAAGACGAATCATTAGAAATTTCAGCTTTGGTTAAAGGATAAATCTCATGGCAAAAGTAATTGTCGTTACCTCAGGTAAAGGCGGTGTTGGTAAAACAACATCAAGTGCTGCAATTGGCACAGGCTTAGCGTTAAAAGGCTATAAAACAGTTATTATCGACTTTGATATTGGATTACGTAACTTAGATTTAATTATGGGTTGTGAACGCCGCGTTGTTTATGACTTTGTAAATGTAATTAATGGTGAGGCAAACCTTAACCAAGCGCTTATTAAAGATAAACGTGTAGATAAATTATTTTTACTACCTGCTTCACAAACACGTGATAAAGATGCTTTAACACGTGAAGGTGTTGAACGCGTACTAAATGAACTAAAAGAAGACTTTGATTACATAGTATGTGATTCACCAGCAGGTATTGAAGCTGGCGCTATGATGGCGATGTACTTTGCTGATGAAGCAATTGTTACAACAAACCCAGAAGTGTCGTCAGTTCGAGATTCAGATCGTATTTTAGGTATTTTACACAGCAAATCAAAACGTGCTGAAGAAGGCCTAGAAAATATTAAAGAACACTTACTATTAACACGCTATAACCCTGGTCGTGTTGAAAAAGGTGAAATGCTATCGGTAGAAGATGTGCAAGATATTCTGTCAATCCCATTATTAGGGGTTATTCCTGAATCGCAAGCGGTATTAAGTGCTTCAAACTCAGGCCAACCTGTTATATTGGATACAGAATCTGATGCAGGCCAAGCTTATTCTGATGCAATTAACCGCTTACTAGGTGAAACCGTCGATTTTCGCTTCTTAGACGTTGAGAAAAAAGGCTTATTTAAACGGATTTTTGGAGGTTAACGTGTCTTTACTTGACTACTTCCGCTCAGAAAAGAAAAACAGTGCGTCACTAGCAAAAGAGCGATTGCAGATCATTGTCGCGCACGAGCGTTCTCAACGAGGAACGCCGGATTACTTACCACAATTAAAACAAGATATTTTAGATGTGATCCGTAAATACGTGAACGTAAGTACCGATGCAGTTCAGGTTCAGTTTGATCAAAACGAAGACGATTTAGCCGTACTTGAGCTAAACGTTACACTACCTGATGAAGAAAAGAAGTAATTGAAGAAAGGGCGCTTTATAAGCGCCCTCTTTATTTTCTTTTACTTTGTAATAACTTTATAAATATCTACGTTTTAATCCCTTGCATGCAACTAAAACTTTTTCACTATGTAACACAAAAACTATAGATAATACCAATTCGCTTAATTAAGTGATCTATTTTGAGGATGGAAAAACGTGTTGATAGCTAGGCAAAAAAATCGCTATTTAGTTGTTCTCGGCAATTGCTCCTGCATTGCTCTACCTTCTGCATCCATGCAGTCGTAAATGAGATTTTTTTAACACAGGTAACGACACGTTTAGCGCCGCAAAATGATTAAGTATTATTGCGGATTGGTATAAGTATTACACAGTAAAAAAAATATCTAGTCTTAAGTGTCCCATTCTTTTAAAGCGTCTTTAACATAGGTATAACGCCAAGAGCTTAATAAATCAGGTTTTATATGACTTTGTTTTTGCTCATTAGTTAACTTCCAATTCCAACTAATCAATTGATTAATTTGCTTTTTAGAGGCCATAACGTCTTCTGGTATATTGTGCTCTTTAGCGACTTTAGTGATCTTTTGTTTAATATCTTTGGCTACTTTTTTATAGGTAGGAAAATCAATTAAGCGCTTAAGTACATCAGGATGCTCAGCATCTGGTATTGCTTTGGCAACTTCAATACACTTGATTATATCTATACCAGAGCGATTAACTTCAATAGCTTCAACTCCTGGAATTTGGCGTAGAGCATTTAAACTTGAAGGACCACGTTTGGCAATTTCAGTCATGTTATGTTCTTTTAACACAAAATTTAGCGCTAAATTTTTCTTAATGGCTTTGTTTCTGCGCCATACAGCAAGTTCTTTTAAAACCGCGAGTTCGTGCGGTTTGAGTTGCCATGCATTTTTAATATCTTTATATAAAAGCTCGTCTGGTGTTTGAAATGCACGTTTTTTAGCTATCAGCTCACTCTCGTTTATTACAATGTCAAAGAACCCAGCGGCATTAATACGCTCTATAATCAGCTCGAAACACGGCAATAAGTAAAAAGTATCTGCAGCAGCATAATCTAATTGTTTTTTAGTTAACGGACGTTGCAGCCAATTGGTGCGTGACTCACTTTTATCTATTTCAATACCTTGCAACTCTTTTACCATAAGGGCAAAGCCCATACAGTTACCTTCCCCAAGTAGCTGCAACGCAAATTGTGTATCAAAAAGTGGGGATGGAACAAAGCCTGCGTATTTTTGAAAAACCTCAATATCTTCTGAAGGAGAATGCAGTACTTTTAAAACACTAGGATCTTTTAGTATTTCCCAAAAATCGAATAATGAGAGCTCAGCTAACGGATCGATAAGCGCTAAATGCTCACCATCAAAAACTTGGATAAGTGCAACTTCTGGATACAAAGTGCGACGACGCATAAACTCAGTATCAATAGCTAAAATAGGCTTATTTTTTATTTGTTCAACAAAAGTGTTCAGTTGATTTTGGGTTTCGATCAATTGGTATTGCACTTAATCTCCTACAATAAAAAAGCCGACATATGTCGGCTTTTTTATAGGTTGCTAATCTTTCAAGGCTCTTCGGAGTATTTTACCTACGTTAGTTTTAGGTAACTCATCCCTAAACTCTACCAGTTTTGGGACCTTGTAATTAGTTAAATTATCACGACAGTGACTTATTATATCTTTTTCAGTTAAAGAAGGGTCTTTTTTAACAACAAAAACTTTAACTTGTTCACCACTTACATCGTGAGGAATACCAATAGCAGCAACTTCAAGCACACCTTCGTGCATAGCCACTACCTCTTCTATCTCATTAGGGAAAACATTAAAGCCAGATACAATGATCATGTCTTTTTTGCGATCTACAATAAAGAAGAAACCTTCATCGTCATAAGTTGCAATATCACCTGTTGCAAACCAGCCATCTTTTAAACATTCAGCTGTTGCATCTGGTCGCTTGTAATAGCCCACCATAACCTGCGGGCCTTTCACACACATTTCACCTGGCTCACCTTTAGCGGCTTCTTCACCGTTATCAAGTATTAGCTTAATCTCAGTATTAGGCGCAGGCAAACCAATAGAGCCATTATATGCTTCTAAATCATAAGGACTAATAGTTACTAATGGAGAACATTCTGTAAGGCCATAGCCTTCCATTAATTTTGAGCCAGTCACTTTTTGCCACTTTTCAGCAACAGGACGTTGCACGGCCATACCGCCACCAAGTGACATTTTTAAATGACTGAAATCAAGTTCAGCAAAACCTGGTGTGTTTAATAAACCGTTAAATAACGTATTAACACCAGTAATAGCTGTAAATTTATGCTGACCTAGCTCTTTAACAAACCCAGGCATATCTCGTGGATTTGTGATTAATATATTTAAACCACCGTACTTCATAAACGTCAGGCAGTTAGCTGTTAAAGCAAATATATGATAAAGCGGTAAAGCGGTAACAACAACTTCTGTACCACGATTTAACACTTTGTCTAAACAGCCTGAAACTTGCTCAAGGTTACCAACCATATTGCCATGGCTCAGCATTGCCCCTTTTGATACACCTGTTGTGCCACCGGTGTACTGTAAAAAAGCAAGATCGGACAAGCTCATTTCAGGACGTGTATATTTAGTTTCGTCTGCAGCTAAAACGTCTGAAAAGTTAATTGTGTTTGGTAAGTTGAACTTTGGCACCATTTTTTTAATGTGCTTCACAACAAAGTTAACTATGTGCTTTTTAAGCCCACCAACCATGTCGCCTACTTGCGTTACTACAATGTGTTTAACATCAGTGTGTGCAAGTGACTTTTCAAGTGTGTCAGCAAAGTTTGCTAAAATGAAAATAGCGGTAGTGTCAGAATCCTTTAGCTGATGCTCTAATTCACGCACAGTGTAAAGTGGGTTAACATTTACAACCACACAACCTGCACGTAAAATACCTAAAATGGTGACTGGCGTTTGTAGTAAGTTAGGCATCATTACGGCAACTTTGTCGCCTTTTTTAAGACCTAAATCATTTTGAATGTAGGAAGCAACTTTTTTTGTTGCTGTATCTATTTCGCTATAAGACAGCGTTTTACCCATATTAGTAAATGCAGGTAAATCGGTGTAGTCAGTAAAACTTTTTTCGAACACTTCGAGTAACGAGTTGTAATGCTCAGGATCGATTGTTTCAGGCATACCCTCTGGGTAGCGCTTAAGCCAGATTTTTTCCACTCTTAGCCCCTGTTTATAATTATATTTTTATTAACCTTAATCTAAGTAAGGCGCTTTAACAATTGAGCAAATACTCTAATGGAGGAATAATCCCACATTTTACGTAAACTTACAATTAACATGCACCATTTTGCAGCATAAAGTCTTGAATATGCTTAAAACATAGTTCACTACTTTGCATATGACAGTGGTGCCCACCATCTACATCAATTACCTTTAAGCTATTGTAATAACTAATATACTTTGCCAGATTTTGTTTTACAAACGAATAACCTTCGTTACCTAAAATTAATTGACACGGTGCAATTAAATCTTTTATTGCACCAATACATTGCGCCTCATCAAACCTAAAACCTGAGTGATTTTTAAGCTTTGGATCAGTTGTTAATGTATAACCATCTAAAACCGATTTTATATTTCGCTGCATTAAAAGAGCAATAAGCTCACTATTCAAATCGGTTGTTTGAGCACGTGCTTCATAAATAAGCTCTTTCAATTTATAAACTCTCTGCTTCTTATTTTTTAAACGCGCTCTATTTAATACTGCACTTTTTAGCTGTTCACATACGCCTTCGCTAGGAGTTGTAACACACCCAATCCCCTCAATAAAGGTAACAGATTTTACATAATCACCAAAGCAACTAGCAAAAATCCCTGCAACCATAGCTCCCATCGAATGCCCAACTAAATGAACTTTTTTAACACCAAGCGCATTAATAAGTTGGTACACATCATCAATATAATCAACAAAATAATAATGTGCATCATCACTTCGCCAAGATGATAAACCATGCCCCACAAAATCAATACAGTACCAAGTGTGCTTTGGCTTAGCTTTACTTAACATTGGTATAAAACTGTGGCAGTTATCTAACCAACCATGCAACGCTATTACTATTTCATCCCCAGAACCTACTTTTAAGCCATGAATATTCAAGTTATTGGTTTCAATATTAAATGGCTGCACGGCAAGTCCTTTATTAATTTAGAGCATCATTATTTATAGCATACAAGTTGTCAGACCACTAACCGAGAAGATGGTGCAAAATTCGCTATTTAATTATCTTGGTGATCTAAAGAAAGCAAAAAATATAAAATAAAATTTAAACAATATCATAAGTTTAATTACAAAAAAAATAAGCTGACCTTTTTAAATATGTTTGCTTTGTATACCTTTTGAACAATTAAAAGGTGATAGCATTATATGTAGTTAAGCTATAACCAGTATAATTTAAATAAATAGAACTAACAGCGTTAACTACAATTCTATTCATATAACCCTAAATTATAAATATCTTAGATATTCATTTATTTATCATACTATCTGTATACAATATCAGCGGCTATTAAATAAGGTACACTCATAAGGTACACAACCATGAAAAAACAGATCAGCTTATTAGCGCTTTTATGCACCGCTTCTGGTGCTTACGCAGAATCAGCACCTAAAAATGTAATTTATATGATTGGTGACGGCATGGGTCCGGCTTACACCACGGCTTATCGCTATTTTAAAGACGACCCTGCAACAAAAGAAGTAGAAGGCACGGTTTTTGACACTATTTTAAAGGGCATGGCTCGTACCTACCCTGATGACCATACTTATGTGACAGACAGCGCAGCAGGTGCTACAGCACTTAGTAGCGGTCATAAAAGTTACAATGGCGCAATTGCAGTAGATACAGACAAAAAATCAGTTAAAACCATGCTTGAAATAGCAAAAGAGCGCGGTATGACAACAGCGCTTGTAGCAACTTCACAAATTAACCACGCAACTCCAGCAAGTTTTGCGGCGCATAATGAATCACGTAATAATTATAATGATATTGCCAATGATTACATCGACAATAAAATTGCGGGTAAATTACCGGTTGATTTAATGCTTGGTGGCGGTACTAAATACTTTATTCGTGATGACCGTAATTTAGTCGATGAATTTAAAGCCGCTGGTTATCAATATGGCGACGACATTAAAAACCTAGGGCAAATTACACAAATACCTGCAATTGGTTTATACGCACCTAAAGGCTTACCTTTTGCATTAGATGAAAACCCAACTCGTCTTACTCAGTTAACGTCTAAAGCACTTGGTTTATTAGATAATCAAAACAAAGAAGGCTTTTTTGTGATGATTGAGGGCAGCCAAATTGATTGGTGTGGTCACTCTAACGATATAGCCTGTGCAATGGCTGAGATGGATGATTTTGCTAAATCAATCGAAAAAGCAAAAGCGTATGTTGATAAAAACAAAGATACTATTTTAGTCATTACTGCAGATCACTCTACAGGAGGTTTAACCCTTGGCGCACATGGTCAATACAAATGGGAAACTGATGTAGTAAAAGGTGTTAAAGCAACTGCTGGTAAACTAACTCAACTTTTACTAGATTCTGATGATTTAAAACCAGTATGGACTGCTAACACCAATATTGAATTTACAACTGAAAACCAAATAAAACTTGAGCAAGCTAAAAAAATGGGTGAAAAAGCGCTTAATTTAGCTGTTAAGAGTATTATTAGCGATGCAAGCTTTACTGGCTGGACAACAGGCGGACATACCGCTGTAGACGTGCAGGTATTTGCCTATGGTAAGGGCAGTGAGCAATTTATTGGTTCACAAAATAATACTGATATAGCAGATAAGCTGATTGGCTTTATTAAACAGTAAGCTTTACGTGGTGTCCCGTCCTAAAATACGTTGACGGTTTTAAATGAAGGCCAGTAGCTTTTGCTCCTGGCTTTTTTTGTGCACTTGGTTTGGTGTTTTCATTCCTAAACTCAAATGCGGCCTAAATTCATTGT